>NZ_CP046189.1 GCF_012568245.1 Enterobacteriaceae endosymbiont of Donacia thalassina | reverse complement strand
TTTTTATAACCAATAAAAAAAATTTAGTCGATTTATTAAGTGTTTCAAAATAAATATTCATATAAGTTATATTATATATATTTTTTTTTATTTTACAAGTTTTAAATAAAAAATATTTTTTTTTATTATAAAAGATTATAAAAGATTATAAAATATATATATATTCTAAAATATATAATATATACACTTTGCTACTTGCTATCCCGTCTTTTGCTACTTGCTATCCCGTCTTTTGCTACTTGCTATCCCGTCTTTGCTACTTGCTATCCCGTCTTTGCTACTGTCTTTGCTACTTGCTATCCCGTCTTTGCTACTTGCTATCCCGTCTTTTGCTACTTGCTATCCCGTCTTTTGCTACTTGCTATCCCGTCTTTTGCTACTTGCTATCTTGTGTGTTATATATTTGATTAAAAACTTATATATTTTTTTTATAAAAAAAAAGTTGACATTTAAGAAAAAATATATAAAATAAGAAATAGGTTTTTATTATTGTAGAATATTAAGTGTTTTATAATTGTTCAATTTACATATCATATTATTTATATAATTTTTTTGTTTTTGTTTGTTGTTTTTTCTATATGTATAAATTAAATAAGGAAAGAGTTATATAAAAAAAGTTAGTGGTGTAAAACGAAAAATAAAAAATATAAGTAGGGTGGTAATAATGAGGTTAGAGAAAAATAAATTATGTGTGTATATGTATTTGATAGATACATAGGTATGAATATGGGGATGGGATAGAAGACATGGGAAAAAAATAGGTAAATTTATTATATTTTGTTTAAAAATATTAGATTAGATCAGGAAAGAAAAGAGAAGAGTTCTAGTGTATGTAAAAAAATAAAATAGATAAGGTTTAACACAACACCAAACCAAACACATACATCTGTTTTTTTTCAGATACTGATTTTTAAATTTTAATTATTATGCTTAATATGTGTGTTGCCTAATTGGTAATTATTATAAATAATAATAAGAAAAAATAAAATGATTTAAAATATTTTTATCTGAGGGAAAATTATGTCAAAAATTATAAGTTTTTTCTTTTTTTTTGTATATAAATTTTATTTTAACTTAAATGCGTAAAAAATTTATTTATGATAGGATTAATCTATTAATTAAAAAAAGTCATATTTTAAAAAAAAAAAAGACTGATTTGTTTAAATCTGTTCAATATATAGAAAATAAAAAATTCAATATAAAAAAATATTTTCCTAAAATTTCAAAAAATAAAAGAGCTGTACCAAATATTATATTACGTAGTTCTCTTTTTGGGATAGTAAAAAAGGGAAATAGAAAATACGAAAAAAATGTTTTAAAAACATCATTAAATGGGTTTTTTATACGATTTACAGGTGAAAATTTAGATCAATCAGATTTAGATGTTTGGTTGGAATGTGTATATTTGTTTACTAAAGCTCCTTTAGACAACAAAGTTATTTTTTCTACTTATTCTTTTTTAAAATCAATAGATAGAAAAACAGGTAAAAAAGATTATGAATGGCTAAAATCATCTTTAATTAGATTATCTATTTGTAGTATCGAAATAAATTATAAAGATTGTTTTTACATAGGTCATTTATTACATGAATGGTATAGAAATGATAAAACAAAAAAAAATATAATTTTATTAAATAAAAATATAATTTCTTTTTTCATAAATTCTATGTGGACAGCTATTTCTTTAAAAGAGAGGAGAAAACTAAAAGGAAAACCATTATCTCAATGGATTCATTGTTTTTATTGTTCTCATAATACCCCCCTACCTTATAGGGTAATAACTTTAAAAAAGTTATGTGGTAGTAATACTCTCATATTATGGAAATTTAGACAAATTTTAAAAAAATCTTTATATGAAGTTTCTCTAGTAACTGGATGGAAATGTTGGATAAATCAAAATGATGTTGTTTATATTATAAAAAAATAATGTTTATTTTTTATAGATTTTATCTTATAATGAGATTATTAATTATTTATTTTTATAAAAAATGTTAAAAACAATCAAAAAAAATATTATTATTAATTGTAATATAAATGATTTTATAAAAAAAAATCATTTACAACAAAATATAATTAATAAATATCATAAAAGTATTGCTTTTTTAGGACCTATAGGAAGTTATTCTCATTTAGCTACATTAGCTTATATTAATAAGAATTTTTTTAAAAAAATTCTTATTAATATAAGCTGTATAAATTTTACTGAAATTTTTTTTTATATCAAAAATGAAATTATTAATTTAGCTATAGTACCAATTTATAATAATTGTACAGGTTTGATAAAAGAAGTATTAAAATTATTAAAAAAAAATGATTTTTTATTTATAAAAAAAAATTTTACATTACCCATACAACATTGTTTAGTTGCTTGTAAAAAAAATATAGTTCTAAATAAAATAGAAAAAATTTTTAGTCATTCAGAACCATTAAAACAATGTAGTAATTTTATTAAAAAATATCCCAATTGGGGGGTAGAATATTGTTCTAGTTCTTCAAAAGCAATGAAGTTAATTAAAAATAATCCATCTAAAAAATTAGTTGCAATAGGTAATAAAATATCTGCTAATTTTTATAATTTGTATATTTTAAAAAATCAAATATCAAATAAAAAAAATAATAAAACTAATTTTCTAGTTTTAGAAAAATATTAATTTTAAAGAATAAATTATTCTTATGTTTTAAACATATATAAAAGAGTATTACCTTTATTCTACTCTACACATAAAAATGAAAAAATATTCCCAGTAATTCCTTTATCTATATCTCCATTTAAAAAATTAATATGAAAATGTAATGGATCTCTAAAATACATATTTATTATAGGAGTAGAAGTCCATATAAAATTAAATCTTTCAACTATAGGCCACCCATAATTACTAAGTAAATCATCACCTGAATGTTCATGATAAAAATTCAATAATTCATCTTTTGTTGGTAACCTAGATCCCTGTGATTCACAATATGAAACTGCATTATACCAATTAAATTTTGACCAATCTTCATTTAAATAATGATTAACTTGATCTCCTAAACGTTCTGCACTTAAAATAGGCCTTTTAAATTTTATCCCATTAACAAATAAAAATTCAGTCATGTGCCCGTACATTCTAGCACGTGGGGTATTAGGGCTTGTAGGTACTGTAAAAATTAAATTTATTTTTTTAGTAATATAATTATTTGCACTAATTTCAAATGTGGTACGAACCCCGATACCGTGGGGATCAGTTATTTCAAGTTTTAATTCACCATTTATATCTGTTGTTAATAAAAAATTATCACCATCATAAGATTTTTGATTAGTAATATCTTCAATATGTATTTTGCCACTATCTTTTCTAAAATCTCCCTGCCTATCCATAGCAAAAATTTTTTTTATTTGTATATTAGAAAATTTAAATCTTTTACCATATTTATCATAAACTGTTATCAAAAATTTAATTGGTTTACTAACTTTTGTAATGAGAATATTAGGATCTATTTTTAATACCATATTATCTACAGAGGGAGGGATAAAATAAATTTTGCTGCTAAGATTTTTATTAACTATATTATTAATACTTACTCTAAATAAAACTTCCCCAACAGATGAACTAGAGATTAAAGCAGAATAAGTACCTTTTGGATACTCAGTTATAGGTCCTACATGAATATTATGTTTATCAGCTAAATTCCCTTTTTCTACTATAAAATTAATGTTTTTCATATCTGTTAATAATTCATTATTTTTATCTCTAGCTTCAAAAGTTATTTTTGCTTTTTCAGAATTAACTAATATTTTTGTTGGAAAAATATTTAAAGTAGAAAAATTCTTATTTATTAAGGGGTGTAAAACTTTTATTTTAATATATGAAATATCTTTATTACCTAATGTATCAGAGGCAGTAATTTTTAATGTATAAATGTTATTATTATCATTACTAAAATCATAACTAGGAATAATTACAATATAATCATTATTATATAACTTAACTGACCCCCCATTTTTTAAAAAATTATTATTAGCATTAAAAAATATATTTTTTATTTCATTAACTGCACTAATTTTTAGTCCTAAAAAATATTCCTTTTTAGGAAAACCAATAATATTTTTTTTCGTAAATAATTTTATTAAAAATTTTTTTCTATATTCTAATAAAATATTATTATTTCTATTAACAAAATCATATCTATGATCATAAGTAGAGGAAAAAATATTAGAAATTTTTGTATGTGTTTGATCATATAATGAAGAATTTAATTTCCAATTAATATTAACCCCGAATTGGATATTATTTTTTCCTAATAAAGTTTGAAAATTTTGTATAGTAAAAGTTAAAAAAGGTATTGGGTTATAATTAATAGAGAAAGAAAAAATAGAGGGTGAAAAAATTTTTTCATAATTTTCACTATTATTTTTTTTTTTAAAAGCTATATTACCTAAATATTTTGAATAATAAAAATTTAATATTAATTCTGGTATTTTAGGTAGATATCCTTTAATTCTAAAATCATATCCTGTAGCTGGTTTTGAAAAAAATTCATCATCATTTATATCATTAAAATTAGTTTTTTTTTTTAGAATATTTGTATGTTGCCATCTACTTAAACCATAATACATATTAATACTTAATTTAAAAAATTCTTTCCAGAATTCAACACCTAAACCTAATCTTGTGTTTTCTAAAGAAATATCATAATCCAGAAAATTATTTATTCCTAATAAATAATTGTTATCAAAAAACATTTTTCTTAAACCAAAACCCAAATTATTTTGAGTTCTATTATTGGTTTTATGTATATTATTTTGTATAAAAAAAATATAATTTTCATTTTCAATTAATGGTAAAAGAAAACTGATTTCAGAATTATTAAAATTTAAATTTTCATCTAAATTTATTTTTATGGAAGTTTTTCCATTTATTTTAAATTTATTAAGTATTTTATAAATATATTTTTGTATCCTGTTATTTATTTCATTATTAATATTATTAAGTACATTTAATTTAAAATTTTCTATAAATGTTTCTTTGTTAGAAACATTGTTTAAAAATTTTTTTTTCGTTAATAAGTAATAATAAAATAAATTATTTTTATCATTTATATTTTGTTTTTTTTTTGAAATAAAAAAATGCGGATTATATTTATTTAAATAGTTACTGCTATCAGCATTTTTTTTAATGTTATTCCAAATAACTTCATTTTTACTTAAATCCATTTTGTTTTCTTTTTTAATAGAAGAAATTTTTTTTTCTAATATATTTTTAATGTGTTTTTTATCAAAAATATTTTCATGAAATTTTCTTTCTTTTAAAAGAAAAAAAAAATATTCTCTTTTTATTTTTTCTAAAATATAAATTTTAAATGTTAATTGTTTAGTTTTTTTATTCGATGCTTCTAATTTAAATACGTTATTAGTTAAAAAAAAATATATCAAAAAAACAGTTGTTAATATTTCTAATATTTTAATAAAAATATTAGAAATTAAAAAATTATTTTTTCCCAT
>NZ_CP046188.1:352568-462341 GCF_012568245.1 Enterobacteriaceae endosymbiont of Donacia thalassina | reverse complement strand
TTTTAAATCCAAATTAAATAAAATTTAATTTAATATAATTTTATAATAAAATTATCTAAATATTTTAAATAAGTATTTTAACGAAGTATTTTATACTATAATTTTTTTATTTATAAAAATATTTTAAAATATCTATATATAATTTTTTTATTCCAATATTTCTTATGGATGAAATTAAATAAAATTTTTTTATAAATTTATATTTTATTAAAGTTTTATCAATATAATATATTAATTTATTTTTATTATTTAATAAATCAATTTTATTAAAAATAAGCCATTGTTCTTTTAAAAGAAGTTTTTTATTAAATTTTATAATTTCAAAATTAATTATATCTATAATAGTAGATATATTATTTTTCTCATCAATACTTGATACATCTATAAAATGTAATAATAATTTGCAATATTTAAAATGTTTAATAAAATTTAATCCTAATCCTTTTCCAATTGAAGATTTCTTTATAATACTAGGTACATCTAATATTGAAATATAAGAATCACTTAATTTATTTTTAATAACACCCAAAATTGGTTTTGTGGTGGTGAAAAAATAATTACCAATTTTAGTATTAGCAGAAGATATTTTTTTTATAAATGTTGATTTTCCTGAATTAGGTAATCCTAATACACTTATATCTGCTTTTAAAATAAATTCTAGTTTAATTTTTTTTTTTTGTCCTAGATAACCTTTAGTTCTTTTATATGGAGTTCTATTTATAGAAGATTTAAAATTGATATTTCCTAATCCTCCATTTCCTCCTTTTGCTGCTAAAAAAATTTGTTTATTTTTCTTTAAAAATACAAGAACTATTTTTTTTTTCATATCAATAATTTTGGTACCTATTGGTACTTGAATTATTAAATCTTTCCCATTTTTTCCTGTACACTGACTATTTTGTCCTTTAAATCCATTTTCAGATATATAAGTATTTCTATTATGAAAATAATTTAAATTATTAATATTATTATTAGATATAAAATATATATTTCCTCCTTTACCTCCATTACCTCCATCAGGACCTCCTTTAGGAATAAATTTTGCACGATGAAAACTAATACATCCATTTCCTCCTTTACCAGCTTTAATATCTATAATTACTTCATCAAAAAATTTCATTATAACTCCACGTTATAAAAAATATATATTTTATAAATTAAAAAAATTGTTTAATATTTTATTAGAATTAAAAATTAATATAAAGTTTATATAATTATAATATTAATATATTTTTTTTTTTTAATTCCTTTTTTAGTAAATTTAACAATCCCATTAATTTTTGAAAACAAAGTATGATCTTTACCACATCCTACATTATCTCCTGCATGAAATTTATTACCTCTTTGTCTTATAAGAATATATCCTGGTTTAACTTTTTCTCCTCCAAAACATTTTATACCTAGTCTTTTCGAATGTGAATCTCTACCATTTCTAGAAGATCCTCCAGCTTTTTTATGTGCCATAAAATATTATCCTATATTGAATATTTAATTTTAAGAATTTTAATACTAGTAAATAATTGACGATGTCCTTTTGTTTTTCGATAATGTTTTCTCCGACGAAATTTGATTATTTTAATTTTTTTATTTTTACCATGTAAAATTATTTGTGCTATTATTTTTGCTCCTGGAATAATAGGTTTTCCTATATTAAATTGATTTTTATCATATATCATTAGAATATTTTTAAATTCAATTTTATCTCCAATTTTTCCTATAATTTTTTCTAATTTAATAGTTTGACCTTGAATAATTTTATATTGTTTTCCACAACTATCAAAAACAGCATACATTAATTATTATCCTTATAAAATATATTAAAAAATAAAAATTAATAATATTAAATTATTAATTTTTATTTTTTAATCTTTTAATTTTTGCACCTAAGGAAATTAATTTTTTTTCTATAGTTTCATATCCACGATCAATATAATTTATATTATCAATAATAGTAGTTCCTTTTGCAATACATCCTGCTAAAACTAAACTAATTGATGCTCTTAAATCTGTAGCTTTAATCTTTGCACTATAAAGTGATCTAACACCATTACAAAATACTTCATTATTTTTTATAAAAATTTTTGCTCCCATTTTAATTAATTCATGTATATATAAAAAACGATTTTCAAAAATAGTTTCTTTTACTATACTCTTACCTAAAGAAATACAATTTAATAAAGTAAATTGAGGTTGCATATCTGTAGGAAAATTAGGATATGAACCTGTTATAATATTAACAGCTTTTGGTCTTTTATTATGCATATTAATGCTACACCAATTTTTTCCTGTTTTAATTTCTGCTCCTGAAGATTTTAATTTTTTTAAAATTATTCTTAAATTTTTAGGATTAGTATTTTTACATAATATATTACCTTTAGATATAGCTGCAGCTATTAAAAAAGTTCCTGTTTCTATTCTATCATCCATTATGGAATAAATACCTCCTTTTAATTTTAAAACACCTTTAATAATTATTTTATTTGTACCTGCTCCTTGAATATTAGCACCCATAGTATTTAAAAAATTAATTAAATCTTTTATTTCTGGTTCTTTTGCTGCACTTTCGATAATAGTAATACCTCTAGCATAAATTGCTGCTAAAATTATACTAATAGTAGCTCCTACACTTTTTTTTTCCATTATAATATGAGCACCTTGAAATTTTTTTTTTATAGATGCAATAATGCAATTATTTTTAATACAAATATTAGCACCTAATTTTTGTAAATTTTTAATATGTAAATCAATAGGTCTCATTCCAATAGAACAACCTCCTGGTAGGGATATATTTATTTTTTTTAGGCGTACTAAAAGAGGACTTATTAACCAAATAGAAGCTCTAATAGATTGTATTAAATTTTTAGGTAAATTAAAATTAGTATATAAATTATTTGCATTAATAATTAATGATTTTCCATATTTAATTTTTACTCCTAAGTTTAAAAACAATTTTATTGTTATATCAATATCTTTTAATTTAGGAATATTTTTGATTTCTATTAATTCTTCAATTAAGAGAGATGCAAATAAAATTGGTAAGGCAGAATTTTTAGATCCAGAAATATTAACTTCTCCTTTTAGTTGGACTGGACCTTTTATTATAAATTTATCCATTTTTTTCTCTAAAAATATTTATAAAAATATTAAAATAATTACAATTATTTCAATTGTTTAAAACAATTAAAATTAAATTTTATTTAATTAATAAAATTAATTAATAAATTTTTATTTTAACGTTTAGAAAATTGTGGACTACGTCTAGCTTTTTTAAGACCTACTTTTTTACGTTCTACTTTACGATCATCACGTGTTATAAAACCTGCTTTTTTTAAATCTTTTCTAAAAAGATTATCATATTTTATTAAAACTCTTGTAATTCCATGTCTAATGGCACCTGCTTGTCCAGAAGTACCACCACCTTTTACAGTAATATATAAATCTAACTTATTATTCATTTTTATTAATTCTAAAGGTTTTGTTATCATACTACAATATATTTTTCTTGAAAAAAAAATATCTATATTTTTTTTATTAATAGATATATTCCCATTACCTTTTTTTATAAATACTCTTGAAGAAGAGCTTTTTCTTCTTCCTGTTGCATTATAATCATAATTATTTTTTTTCATAAATTTATATCCTGAATAATATAATTAAATATTTAAAATATTTTGTTTTTGTTCTATATGTTTATGTGTTATACCTGTATAAATTTTTAATCTATTTAACATTAACATTCCTATTTTATTTTTAGGTAGCATACCTTTTACTGAATGTTGAATTATTTTACAAGGATTTTTTATAATTAGTTTTTCAAATGAAATTTTTTTTAATCCTCCAGAATAACCACTATGACTATAATAAAATTTATTTTTTCTTTTATTTCCTGTTATTTTAATTTTATCAGCATTAACAACTATGATATAATCACCCATATCAATATGAGGTAAATATGTAATTTTATGTTTTCCCATTAAATAATAGGCAATTATACTAGATAATCTACCCAAAATTTTATTTTTTGCATTTATAAGATACCATTGACGATTCATTTTTTTTTTCAATAAAATACTCATTTATATATATCCAAAATATAATTAATTAATAAGATTATATAATTTATTTATTTCTAATTTTTTAATAAAAAAATATAAATTTTTATTAAAATATGATAGTATAGTTGTATTATAAATGCAATTAGTCTTTTTTATTTTAATACTATGTTATATAGTTAACAGTATTTAAAATAAAATTTATTTTAAATAAAACATATTTTCTTTTATTTTGTTGTGGTGACTTTATGAATAATATAATTTCTGCAAAAAAAAAAGAAGCTAATTTAATTAAATTATTTAAAAATTTAATAAAACAAGAAAAATTTAGTACTCAAACAGAAATTGTACGTGCTTTACAAGCAGAAGGATTTCATAAAATTAATCAATCAAAAGTATCTAGGATGTTAACAAAATTTGGAGCTGTAAGAATTAGAAATACTAAAATGGAAATGGTATATTGTTTACCTTTAGAATTAGGAGTACCAAATACAACCAGCCCATTAAAAAATTTAGTATTAGATATTGATTATAATGATATTTTAATTATTATTCATACTAGTCCTGGAGCAGCTCAATTAATAGCCAGGTTATTAGATTCTTTAGGAAAAGCAGAAGGTATATTGGGAACAATTGCAGGTGATGATACTATTTTTGTAGTACCTACTCGTTTATTTAAAACTATTCATTTATATAATTCTATACAAAATTTATTTGAACAAAAATTTTAATATGAATATTTATAAAATTTTCTTATTTTATATATTTTAAACCTTGCATATATGGCCGTAAAATTCTTGGTATTTTAATACTTCCATTTTTAAGTTGATAATTTTCCATAATAGCAGCTAATGTCCTACCAACTGCTAACCCAGAACCATTTAAAGTATGTATAAATTTAATTTTTCCATCTTTAATTCTTCTATATCTGGCTTTTATTCTTCTTGATTGAAAATCCCACATATTAGAACAAGAAGAAATTTCATAATATTTATTTTTTGAAGGAAACCATACTTCTAAATCATAAGTTTTACTCGCTGCAAAACTCATATCACCTGTACATAATAACATTTTTCTATATGGTAATTTTAATAATTGTAATATTTTTTCTGCATGATCAGTAATTTGTTCTAAAGTTTTAATAGAAAATTTAGGTTTGACTAATTGTACTAATTCTACCTTATCAAATTGATGTGTACGTATTAATCCTTTATTATATTTACCATATGAACCAACTTCTGATCGAAAACAAGGACTATGAGCTACCATTTTGATTGGTAATTCTTTTTCTTCAATAATTTTATTATATACTAGATTTGTTAATGGTACTTCTGCAGTAGGGATTAAAAAATAATCACATACATTAGAATTTTTAAAATTTTTTATATGAAAAAGATCTTTACTAAATTTAGGTAATTGTCCAGTACCATATAAAGTTTTTTTTTTTACTACATAAGGAACATAAATTTCTTTATAATTATGATTATTAATATGAATATTTAACATAAATTGAATAAGTATTCTATATAAATATGCTATTGTTCCTTTTAATACAAAAAATTTTGATCCGCTCAAGTTTACACCTGATTCTAAATCAATACCTTTATGTAAGTAACCTATTTCTATATGATCAAGTATAGGAAAATTATATTTAACTATTTTCCCCCATTTTTTGATTTCTTTATTTTCTTTTGAATCTTTTCCAATAGGCACACCATCTAATGGTAAATTAGGTATTAAATTATATATATTATATATATCTTTTTTTATATTATTTAATAAAATTTTATTTTTTGAAATTTGATTATTAATCTCTATTACTATTTTTTTATATTTAGATATATTTTCAATATTTTTTGATAAATTTTTAGATATTTGGTTTTTTTTAATTTGTAATTTTTCTAATTTAATTTGAATATTTTTACGTTTTTTTTCTAATTGATTTATTAGATTAATATCTAAATAAAAATTTCTTTTTTTCAACATCTTATATACATAATTAATATTATTACGTAATAAATGTGTATCTAACATAATAGTTTCCTATATTAAATAATATATATATTATATAATATATATATTTATATATATTTTAATTTTTTAAAATATTTGATATTAATATAATATATTTTATATTAATATTTTAAATATGAAAATAATAAATTTATATGAAAAATTATAAAAAAACAAAAATTCTTATTTTAGGATCTGGTCCTGCTGGTTATACATCAGCAATATATACTGCAAGAGCTAATTTAAATCCTATTATTATTACAGGAAATAATATTGGAGGGCAATTAACACAAACATTTAATATTGAAAATTGGCCAGGAAATTATCCAAAAATAACTGGACAAAAATTAATGGATCAATTATATAATCATGCTTTATATTTTAATACTAATATTATTAATGATACAATAATAAAAGTTATTAATTTAAAAAAACCACCCTTTATTGTAGAAGGTAATTTATTTACATATATTTGTAGTAGTATGATTATTGCTACCGGGTCATATCCAAAATTTTTAGGTTTAGATTCTGAAAAAAAATTTATAGGAAAAGGTATTTCTACTTGTGCTATTTGTGATGGATTTTTTTATCGTAATAAAGTAGTTGCAATTGTGGGTGGAGGTAATTCAGCTATAGAAGAAGCATTATATTTATCTAAAATTACTTCTCAAGTACATTTGATTCATAGAAAAAAAAAATTTACTGCAGAAAAAATATTACTTCAAAAATTAAAATTATTTATAAAAAATAAAAAAATAATATTACATACTCCTTATATTGTAAAAGAAATATTAGGAAATAATGTTGGAGTAAAAGGAATAAAAATTTATTCTTTAAATACTAAAAATATTAAAATAATACCGGTATATGGTATATTTATATTAATTGGTTCTATTCCTAATAGTTTTTTATTTAAAAAAATATTAGAATTAGATAAAAACGGTTATATTATCACTAATAAAAATAAATCATGTAATTCAAATTTTACAGAAACAAATATACCTGGAGTTTTTGCTGCTGGTGATGTTATGGATAATATTTATAGACAAGCAATCACATCAGCAGCAACAGGATGTATGGCTGCATTAGATGCACAAAAATTTTTAAATAAAAAATAATTACTAGTTTATAAAGTAATTAATAATATTTATTATATTTGTAATGTAATAATACTTTTAAAATATATTCATTAATATTAAATCAAAAATTATTAACGACTACGGAAAATAATTCTACCTTTATTTAAATCATATGGTGTTAATTCAACAGTAACTTTATCTCCTGTTAATATACGAATATAATTTTTTCTCATTTTTCCTGAAATATGAGCTGTTATTATATGTCCATTTTCTAATTTTACATGAAAAATAGTATTAGGTAATGTATTTAATACTATTCCTTGCATTTCTATATTCTCTTCTTTTGACATTATTATTCCTTATATTAATAAAATATTATAATCATAATATTATATTATTTTTTATATAATGCCAATAATATCCTTTTTTATTCATTAAATCATCATATTTACCTTTTTCAACTAAAAAACCATTATTCATAAAATAAATACAATCCATTTTTTTCATAATATGAATATTATGTGTAATAAATATAATTATTTTTTTTTGAAAAATTGATAAAATTAATTTAATAATTTTAATAGAAGAAATTGGATCTAATCCTTCTGTAAGTTCATCTAATAAAATTAAATTTCCATTATGTAATATAATTCTTACTATTCCTAATTTTTTTAATTCTCCTCCTGAAAGGATTCTACCACCTTCACCCATCCATTGATTTAAATTTTTTTTGTTATTTAATAATTTTTCTAAACCTACTAATTTTAAAATTTTTATTAAATCTTTATCATTAATATTTAAATTATTTTGATTATTTAATAAAATATTATTTTTTAGTGTATCACTAAATAAATATATTTGTTGGGGTAAAACACTTATATTTTTTCTTAATGTTAATAAATCCCATTTTTTTAAATTATATTTATTTAAATAAATACTTCCTTTAATAGGATCCCATGCTCGAGTTAATAACATAAATAATGTAGATTTTCCACAACCATTATATCCAGTAATAGCTATTTTTTGTTTTTTTTTTATATGTAAAGATATATTTTTTAGTATATATGGATATTTTTTATTATAATAAAAAAATAAATTATTTATATCTAATTTCAGAGAAGAATTAATATAATTCTTATTTTGATTTATAAAAGTAATAATTGGTTTTTGTTTGATAATATTAAAAATTTTCTTGGCTGAAAAAAAAATTTCATGAATATTTTGAAAAATATTATTTAGAGGAAATAATATTTTTGAAAAAGTTATTAGAAATAATAGAAATAATATAATTTTATGTTGTAATTTAATATCATAAAAATAAATATGATTATATATTAATATTATTAATATATTAATATCAGTAATAATACTTATTAATAATTGAGAATTAATATTGTAATTGTTTTTTATTAATTGTATTTTTTCTAAATTTAATTCTAATATATTAATTTTATTAGATATATATTTTATACCTTCAAATATTTTATATTCAGTATAAAATGATAAAAAATTATTTATTAAGTTATAATATTTTTTTTTTATACTTATATTTTTTTTTCCTATTATTTTACCCTTTTGATAAAAATAAAAAAAATAAAATATAATTAATATTAATATATTAATGAATAAGATTAAAAAAAAAATTATATTAAATAAACTTAAATATAATAAAACTATCAAAGTTATAATACTTATTATTAAAAAAGGAGTAATTATTTGTAAATATAAAAAATCTAATATTTCAATATCAGAAATTAATATATTTAATATTTCAATATTATGAAATGAAATTAATTTAGATGGATATAAAGGAAAAATTTTATTTAGAATTAAAATTCTTAAATTTTTTAAAAAATGTAAAGTATTATTATGTTGAATGATTTTTTCAAAATATTTAGTAATAATTTTAATTATTGAAATTAATCTAATAATAGTTGTAGGTATTATATAATTATAATAAATATTATTATTTTGCATACTTAATAAAAACGTAGAAGTTAATAAATATCCAGATATTATAGATAAAAACAAATTCATAAAATTATTTATTATAGATAAAAAAATTCCTAAAAAAATTTTTTTAACATGTTTTTGATAGTTTTTTAAGAAATAAAATAAATGAAACATTTTAAAACTCTTTTTTTTAATAAAAATTTATTGATTTTTTTTTAAAATATGTTTTTTTATAATTTTACCATTATTCATATACCAAATTTCATTATAATAATTTATTTTATATATTTTATGTGTAATTGTTATGCTAACTTTAAATGGTGAAATATTTTTCTTTATTGATTTTATAATATCATATTGACTTTGAATATCAATATTAGATATTGGTTCATCTAATAATAATAATAAATGATTTTTAATTAATGCTCTAGCAATAGCTATTCTTTGTATTTGACCTACTGATAAATATATTCTTTCTTTATATAAAGAAGTATTTATTCCATTCGGTAATTTTTCCAAAAAATTTGTTATACCAATTTCTTTAATAATATTTTTTATTTTTTTTATATTTATTTTTTTACTAAAAAATAAATTTTTTCGAATTGTTATAGCAGATAATTTAGGATTTTGTCTAACAAATGATATTTGTTTATACCAACTATATAAATTTATATTATTAAATTCAATATTATTAATTTTAAATGATCCATCATATGGTAAAAGACCTAAAAAAACATTAAATAATGTTGTTTTTCCACATCCATTAGGTCCAATAATAACTATATTTTGTCCAGAAAAAATTTTAAAAGATATAGGTCCTACTAAAATATGTCCATCTTTATTTTTAATTACTAAATTTTTAGCTCTTATTTCTAATTTTTTTGTTTTTTGGAAATTTTTTTTTTTATTTTTTAAATTAATATATTTTTTATTATTTAATAATATTATTATATTATTAGCAGCACCAATTGCTCTTGATTTAATATGATAAAGTAATCCTAAATTATTAAAATTTTGAAAATATTCAGAAATTAGCATTAATATAAAAAAACTATGTAATATTTTAATATTTTTATTATAAAAACCAAAATTTATTACATGTAAATATGTAAAACAAAAATACATAATAATAAAAGCTAAAGAAATAGAAGAAAAAAATTCTAAAATAGCTGAAGTTAAAAAAATTATTTTTAATATCTCAATATTTTTTTTTCTATATTGTTCAATATATAAAGAAATTTTTTTAATTTCTATTTTATAAAAATTAAATAATCTAATAGTTTCTATACCTTTTAATCTATCAAAAAAAAGTCCATTTAAGATAGATAATATTTTAAAATTTTTTTTATTTTTTTTTGTAGCTTGTTTACCTATTAATATTATAAAAAAAATAATTATTATACTAATAGTAACTATTACTATATCTAAAAACCAGCTGATAAAAAATATATTAATTAAAATTACTAAAGATACTATTTTTATAGTAAAAATTTGAGGTATATATTGATTATAATAATTTTTTAAATTTTCTACTTGATCTATAATTAATGATAGATCAGATCCTGATGTTTGATTTTTTAATTTTTCATAATATTGTGATGTTAATTTACTTAAAATTTTTTTTCTAATAGAAATTTTTATTTTTTGACTATAATAAAAATTTATTTTACTTATTAAAATTGTTATTAATATTTTTATTATCAAACATATAAATATTATTATATTATAATAAATAATTTTTTTATTATCTTCTTTTAAAAAGAAAGTTTGTATTTGTTTAGATAATATCCAATTTTGTATGATGAATACACATATATTAATAAAATTAAGTAAATGAGAAATTATTAATAAATTTTTAGCAAATAAACTTTGTTTTTTTAACCAAAAAACTATTTCTTTTTCTGTATATATTTTCATTTTAAATAAAAAATTTATTTAAATAATATTGATTACTATGTTGGATATATACACAACATAGTTTATAAAATTATTTATAATTTTTCTTCAATTCTAATTAACTGATTATATTTTGCAATTCTATCAGAACGGCTCATAGAACCAGTTTTAATTTGATCAGCATTTGTACCTACAGCTAAATCTGAAATAAATGTATCTTCTGTTTCTCCAGATCTATGTGAAATAATAATTTTGTATCCTGCTTTTTTAGCTAATTTAATAGTAGATAATGTTTCTGTAAGAGAACCAATTTGATTTAATTTTATTAAAATAGCATTAGCAACTTTTTTTTTAATACCTTTTTTTAAATATTTTTGATTAGTAACAAATAAATCATCTCCTACTAATTGAATTTTATTACCTAGTACTTTTGTTTGATATATAAATCCATCCCAATCAGATTCATCTAATCCATCTTCTATAGAAGTAATAGGATATTTTTTACTTAAATTAGATAAAAAATTCGTAAATTCTTTCGAAGAAAGATTTATATTTTCACTTTTTAAGTGATATCTTTTATTATAGAATAATTCTGAAGCTGCACAATCAATAGCAAAAGTAATATCTTTTCCAAGAATAAATCCAGCATTGTAAACAGCTTGTGATATCATATCAAATGCTTCACTATTATTAGTTAAATTTGGAGCATATCCTCCTTCATCTCCAACTGAAGTAATTAATTTATTTTTTTTAAGTACAAAAGATAAATGATGAAATATTTCTGCACCATAACGTATAGATTCTTTTATATTTTTTGCACTAATAGGTTGAATCATAAATTCTTGTATATCTAAATTATTATTAGCATGTTTACCACCATTAATAATATTAATCATTGGTAATGGCATAAAAAATTTTTTTTCTGTATTATTAATATTACTAATATATTGAAATAATGGTATTTTATAAAATAACGCTGATGCTCTAGCATTTGCTAAAGAAACAGCTAAAATAGTATTAGCACCAAAATTTGATTTATTTTCAGTATTATCTAAATTAATCATAATTTCATCAATATTTGATTGATTTAATGCATTTTGATTATATAAATATTTATTTAAAATAGTATTAATTATTTTAATAGGTTTTAAAACTCCTTTTCCTAAAAATCTTTTTTTATTTCCATCACGCAATTCTATTGCTTCTTTAGATCCTGTTGACGCTCCAGAAGGAACAGAAGCAGTACCAATTATATCATTATTTAAATGTACTTCCGCTTCAATAGTAGGATAACCTCTAGAATCAATTATTTCCCTACCTATTACTTTTTTTATTTTAGACATTTTTTTACCTTAATAAAATTCATAATATATATTATATAATAATCAAAATTTTTTATAAAAATATATTAAATCTTATTTTTTTATTTTATAAAATTATTAAAAAAAATAATTACTTTAATAACAAATAATATAAATTTATTAAAATATTAATTATTATTATTTTTTTGTTGAAATCTTTTAATAGAAATTAAAATCTCATTTTTTGCTTGAAAAATATCTCCCCAATCATTAACTTTACACCATTTTTTATTTTCTAAATCTTTATAATGTTTAAAAAAATATATAATTTGTTTTTGTAAAAAAATAGATAAATCTTTTATCTCTTTAATTAATATATATTCTTGAGAAATTTTTTCGTGGGGTACTGCAATTATTTTTTTATCATCTCCAGATTCATCTATCATATTTAATAAACCTATAGGACGACATCTTATTACAGATCCTGGTATAATTGGATATTTAGTTATAACTAAAACATCTAGTGCATCATTATCTAATGATAATGTATTATTTATATATCCATAATTACATGGATAAAAAATAGGTATATTAATAAAACGATCTACAAATAATGTTCCATATTTTTTATTAATTTCATATTTTATTGGACTAGAATTTGAAGATATTTCAATAATAACATTAATATCATTAGGAATATTTTTTCCTGCAGGAATACTATTTAAATTCATATAATAATTTCCTTTAAAATAAAAAACATATTTGATTTTAAATATTATTTTTTTAAAATTTTATATTTAAAAAATATGATATAATAATTAATATATATATTATTATTATTTAAATAAAATTAATAATTAAATTTAGTAATTTTTTATAAAAAATGGAATATTAATTATGGCTAGAGTTACAGTAGAAAAAGCTGTTCAAAAAATAGGTAATAGATTTGATTTAGTTATAATAGCATCTAAAAGAGCAAGACAAATTCAAATTAGAGGAAAAATTCCTTTATTACCTGAAAAAAATGATAAAACAACTATTTTAGCATTACGAGAAATTGAAAAAGGTCTAATAAATAAAAAAAATATAAATAGCTATGAAAAAAATATAGATAAAAAATTTCAATCTATTGATTTACATAATTATTAATTATTTTTATATATTAAAATAGAAATACTAAAAATATTATCTTTTTTTAATTATTTTATTAAAAATCAATGTTAGTTACTTTTAAAGCATTATTTTTTATAAATAATCTTCTAGGTTCAACTTCATCACCCATAAGAGTGGAAAATAATTTATCTGCTATTAATGCATCTTTAATTGTTACTTTTAACATATTACGAGTTAAAGGATTCATAGTTGTTTCCCATAATTGATTTGGATTCATTTCACCTAATCCTTTATATCTTTGTATAGTAAAACTTTTTTTAGATTCTTTTAATAACCATTCTATACCCTCTTCAAAAGATTTGATATTTTTATATTTTTCTCCTTTTTTTACACGAAAAATTTTTTTATCTTTTAAAGATATTAATTGATTTCCTAATAAACAAATTTTTTTATATTCATTACTAATAAAAAAATCATAATTAAAAAAATATTTATTTATATTACCATATTTATTTTCATAAATTATTAGTTCAAAAATATTTTTTTTTATATTTTTATTTATATTTCCTGAAAAATTAATATTTATATATTTTTTATTTAAAAATAATAATAAATTATTTAACCATAATTTTACATGATTATAATCATTTAATTTTTCTAATTTTATATTATATAATAAAGCATATAATATTTTATTAGGAAAAATATATTTTGAAAATCTTATAATTTTTTTTACTAAATTATATTCATTAATTAAAATAAATAATTTTTTATCTGATAAAATCTTTTGTGAATTTTTAAAAAAAAATATAGCTTTATTTAAAGCTATATTTAGTGTATAAATTTCCATTTCTTCATTATTTTTAATATATATTTTTTTATTTCCTTTTTTAATTCTATATAGTGGTGGTTGAGCTATATATATATATCCTTTTTCTATTATTTGAGGCATTTGTCGATAAAAAAATGTTAATAATAGAGTACGAATATGTGCTCCATCTACATCTGCATCTGTCATAATAATAATATTATGATATCTTAATTTATCTAAATTGTATTTTCCTGAATTAATATTACAACCTAAAGCAGTAATCAACATAATAATTTCTTGAGAAGAAATAATTTTATTAAATCCAGCTTTTTCTACATTCAAAATTTTTCCTTTTAAGGGTAAAACTGCCTGATTTTTTCTATTTCTTCCTTGTTTTGCTGATCCTCCAGCAGAATCTCCTTCTACTAAATAAATTTCAGATAATTTAGGATTATTTTCTTGACAATCAGATAATTTTCCTGGTAATCTAGATATGTTAAAAATGTTTTGGTTTTTTATTATTTCTTTTGTTTTTCTAGCTATATCTCTTATTTTTGCTGCATGTATAATTTTTTCTATTATTTTTTTAGCATCATTAGGATTTTCTAATAAAAAAAACATTAACTGTTGATTCACATAACATTCTACCAAAGATTTGATTTCAGATGAAATTAATTTTTCTTTAGTTTGAGAAGAAAATTTAGGATTTGAAATTTTAATAGATATAATAGCTATTAAACCTTCTCTAGTATCTTCTCCTGTTATATTACATATTTTTTTTTTATTGTATTTTTCTTTATCAATATACAAATTAATTGTACGTGTTATAGCTGATTTTAATCCAGATAAATGAGTCCCTCCATTTTCTTGGGGTATATTATTAGTAAAACAATATATTTTTTCTTTAAAAGAATTATTCCATTGCATAACAACTTCTATACTAATTTCGTTATTTTTATTATAACAATAAAAAATATTTTTATGTATAATGTTATTATTTTTACTTAAATATTTAATAAATTCTTTTATACCTCCATAATATTTAAATAAATTAGATTTATTATTTTTTATATCAGTTATTGAAATTAATAATCCTGAATTTAAAAAAGATAGTTCTCTTAATCTTTTAGATAAAATTTTATAATTAAAAGATTGAATATTAGTAAAAATATTATAATTAGGCCAAAATCTAATATGAGTACCTGTAGTTGTAGTAATACCAATACTTTTTAATTTTTCTTGTGGAATTCCATAACAATATAATTGTTTATATAACTTACCATTTCTTTTAATAATTAATTCTAATTTTTTAGATAAAGCATTAACAACAGAAATACCTACACCATGTAATCCTCCTGATAATTTATATGATTTATTATTAAATTTACCTCCTGCATGTAATATAGTCATAATTACTTCAGCTGCTGATACTTGAGCTTCTTTATGTATTCCTGTAGGAATACCTCTACCATCATCAATTATAGAAATTGAATTATCATTATGAATAATTACATTTATATTTTTACAATAACCAGATAACGATTCATCTATAGCATTATCTATTACTTCAAATACCATATGATGTAATCCTGTACCATCATCTGTATTTCCAATATACATTCCTGGTCTTTTTTTTACTGCATCTAGTCCTTTTAAAATTTGGATACTTGATGAATTATAATATTTATTTGTCAAATTTAATCCTTTTTTATAAAAAATTTATATAATTTTAAATTTTCATTGGCATAATTAAATAAATTTTATTTTTTTTATATTCATTTTCTATTCGAATACTAGAAATATTATTAATAAAAGAAATTTTAATAATTTCATTTTCTAATATATTAACTACATTAATTAAATAATTAATATTTAAAGATATACTCATATTATATTCTTTTGTCTTATTATATTCTTCTTCTATTTTTAATATTTCTTCAGCTTTTTCATTATGAATATTACTACTAAATATTTTTAAATAATTATTGTTAAATGATAAGGTTACTCCCTTAGTTCTTTCATTAACTAGAATAGAAATTCTATTTAAAGCATTTTTTAACTTTATACGATTAATTTTAATAATTTTATAAAAAATTTTAGGTATAATTTTTTCATAACTAGGAAAATTACTTTCAATTAATTTAGATATAAATTTTAAATTATTAAAAATAAAACATATATTATTTTTATTAATTTTAATATTAATTAATTCATTAGTATCATTGATTAATTTAGATAATTCAAAAATACTTTTCTTAGGAATTATAACACAATAATCTATTATTTTTATATTTATTTTACAAGTATAAATAGATAATCTATGTCCATCAGTTGATACAATATTTAAAATATTATTTTTTATTTGTAATAATAATCCATTTAAATATTTCCTTACATCATTATCTGCTATAGAAAAATAAGTAGCATATATGAATTTTTTTATTGTTTTATGTTCAAGACTAAATTCTATATCAGATTTTATAAAATCTATAGTTGGAAAATTTTCTGCTGGTAAAGTAGATATAGTAAAATTACAATTTTTTGATGATATAATAGCTTTATTATTACTAAATAATATATTTATTCTATGATTTTTAGGTAAACTACGACATATATTATAAAATTTTTTTCCTTGAATAATAATAGAATATTTTTTTTTATTATTTAAATTTTTAATAAATGATGTAATTTCAATTTCTAAATTAGTACTTTTAAAAAAAATTAAACCATTATTTAAAATTTCTATTAAAATATGATTTATATTTGGATATATAGATTTAGTATTAATAATGTTTGTAACATATTGTAATGGTTTAATTAGTAATTCACGATTAATAAGAATATTATTCTCTATCATTTTTTGATTTTATAAAAAAATTATAATAAAAAATATTTATTTATAATCATAACACAATTAAATTTTTAATTATTAAAAATTAATATATTAATCTAATAATAAAATTTTAAAAATTTAAAAAAAAATAATATAAAAAATATAAATTTTGTGTAATAATTAATAAATTATAAAATTTTTATAAGTGTAATTTTATGAAACGTACTTTTCAACCATCTATATTAAAAAGAAAAAGATCTCATGGATTTAGACATAGAATGAAAACAAAAAATGGAAGACAAATCATAAATCGTCGTCGTGCTAAAAAACGTTTTTGTTTAAGTATATCAGATAAAACAATTAAATAAAAAATGAATAATTTCAATTTTTCTAAAAAAAAACGATTAACTTCATTAAATTTTAATCTTGTATTTAATAATCCTATTAAATTATATAATAAATATTATACTATTTTAAGTAAAAAAAATAGAATAAAATATTCTCGTATAGGTATAATTATACCTAAAAAAATTATTAATAAAACAAATATAAGAAATAAATTAAAAAGAATTATTCGTGAGTATTTTCGTTTAAATCAATATTTATTTGTAAATATGGATTATATTATATTTGTAAATAATAAAAATATTTTAAAAAAAAATAATTTTTGTTTGAAAAAATATTTAGAAAAAATATGGAATTTTTTCAAAAAAAAACAAGTTATTTTAAAATAACTATTTATTTTTATTTTTTAAATAAAATTTAAACTAATTATGAATTTTAAGTTATAATTAATTTTTACTAGTAATAAATTAAAATGAGCATAAAATAATGAATTCAAAAAATAATATTATTGTAATTATTTTTTGTTTATTTAGTTTTATTGTTTTAAGTAATTGGCAAAAAATACATAATTATATGGAAAATAATAAAAGGGAAATTATTAATAAAAGTATAATAAATACAAATAATAAATATGGAATATTTTCTAATATTATTAAACATAATAATATTTTAATTAAAACTGATAAATTTATTTTAAAAATTAATCCTTATGGAGGTACTATTGAAAAAGTACAGCTATTAGATTATTTAGATAAATTACATTCTAAAAAATTTTTTACTTTATTAAAAAAAAATTCTGATTTTTTATATCAAATAAAAAGTGGTATAATACAAAAGAGTAATCTTAAAAAAGATCAATTTTTTAATAAAAATATTAAATTTTTTTCAAAATCATATAATTTTAAATTAAAAAAAAATAAAAATATATTAAAAATACCTTTATTTTTTTTAAAAAAAAATATTTTATATATTAAAATATTTACCTTTATAAAAGGAAATTATTTAATAAAAATTAATCATCAAATATTTAATCAAAGTAAAAAACCTATTAATATAGGTATATTTGGACAAATAGATAAATCTAGTAATACACCTAAAAAATATCTAGATAAAACACATAATAATATTTCAGTCAATACTTTTAATAATGTAGCTATTTCTACAGATAATAATAAATTCAAAAAATATAAATTTTCTAATATATTAAAAAATAAAAAAATAAATATTAATACTCATCATGGCTGGATAGCTATATTACAAAAATATTTTGCTTCAGTTTGGATTATTTCTGATTTTTCTAGAAAAAATAATATATATATAAAAAAAATATCTACTAATATTATTAGTGTTGGTTTTAAATCTTCTTATTATTTAATTTTTCCAAAAAAAAATCATATTTTTTTATCTAAATTATGGATAGGTCCTAAGATTCAAGAAAAAATGTCTAAAATTACACCTTTTTTAGATCTAACAGTAGATTATGGTTTTTTAGGATTTTTATCTAAACCATTATTTAAATTATTAAATTTATTATTTAATATAATAGGAAATTGGGGTTTTTCGATAATTATTATTACAATATTTATCAGAATTATCACATATCCATTATCTAAACAACAATATATTGCTATAGCTAAAATGAATTTTTTACAACCAAAAATTAAAAAAATTAAAAAAAATTTTAATAATGATAAAGAACGTTTTAGTAAAGAAATAATTTTATTATATAAAAAAGAAAATTTAAATCCATTATCTGGATTTATTCCTTTTATTATACAAATGCCAATTTTTTTAGCTTTATACTATATGTTAACTAATTCTATAGAACTAAGACATGCTCCATTTATTTTATGGATTAAAGATTTATCATCGGAAGATCCATATTATATTTTGCCAATAATAATGAGTATCACTATGTTAATAATTCAAAAAATTTCTCAAAATAATTTTGATAATGATTCTATACAAGAAAAATTAACATATATAATTCCTATTATTTTTAGTTTGTTTTTTTTATGGCTTCCTTCTGGATTAGTTTTATATTATATAATAAATAATATAATCACCATTTTACAACAAAAATGGATTTTTTATAAAATAAATAAAAAATACTATTAAATCATGGAAAAACAACAAAAATATACAATAATAGCTAAAGCAACTCCTTCAGGTCAAGGTAGTATAGGAGTTATAAGAATATCTGGTGATAAAGCAATAGATGTAATAAAATATATATTAAAATTAAAATATTTAAAACCAAGATATGCATCTTATTTACCTTTTTTTTATAAGAATAAAATTATAGATAAAGGTATAGCATTATGGTTTCCAAAACCTAATTCTTTTACCGGAGAAGATATTTTAGAATTACAATGTCATGGAAATTCTATATTATTAGATTTATTAATAAATGATATCTTAAATATTTCTGGAATTAGAATCGCTTCTCCAGGAGAATTTTCTAAACGAGCATTTTTAAATAAAAAATTTGATTTAACTCAAGCAGAAGCAATCTCTGATATTATTTCAGCTAATTCCAAATCAGCTATCTTTTCAGCAATGAATTTAATGAATGGTAAATTTTCATTTTTATTGAAAAAACTTACAAAAATTATTATTAATTTAAGAGTACAATTAGAATCTTTTCTTGAATTTGATTATAAAATTAAATTTTCTATTTTTTTTAAAGAAATCTTAAAAAAAATAGAAAAATTATTAATATTTTTAACAAGTATTATAAAATATGTAGAAGATGGTATTAGAATTAAAGAAGGAATTAAAATAATATTAATTGGACCACCAAATTCTGGAAAATCTAGTTTAATGAATTTAATTACTAATAAAAATATTTCTATAGTAACTAATATTCCAGGAACAACTAGAGATATTTTACATGAAAATATTTATATAAATTCAGTCCCTATTGAAATTATAGATACTGCAGGAATTAGAGATACCAGTAATCAAATTGAAATTTTAGGTATTAAAAAAACTTTTGAAAAAATTAAAAGTTCTAATTACTTATTTTTAGTAATAGAAGATCAAATGTCAAAAAAAAATTTAAATAAAATTATTAAAAAATATTTAAAAAATTTTATCAAAAATATTCCTATTATCATTATACGTAATAAAATAGATATAACAAATAATATACCAGAAATAATATATGACAATAATAATAAATATACAGTTATAAAAATATCTATTAAAAAAAAAAAAGGTATATCAATATTAATGGATTTTATTAAGAAAAAAATTATAAATATAAATACAAATGAAGATCAATTTACAGCTAGAGAAAGATATTTAAACTCATTAAAATCTATTTATAAATATCTTATAATAGGAAAAAATAATTTTTTAAATACAAATTCGATAGAGTTTTTATCTGAAGATTTTAAATTAATACAGAAAGAATTAGATTCTATTACAGGAAAATTTTATTCTGAAGATTTATTAAATAATATTTTTTCACAATTTTGTGTTGGTAAATAAAACTTATGCCTGAATTACCTGAAGTAGAAGTGATTAAAAATATGATTCTACCTTATTTAAAGGAGAAAATAATCAATTATTCTATAATTAGAACTAAAAAATTAAAATATATTATTCCTAATAATATTATTAAAATAAATAATCAAAAAATTTTAGATATTAAAAGAAGAGGTAGATATATTATCATAATTTTATTAAAAAATACAATTATTATTCATTTAGGTATGACAGGAAAATTATGTATTTTAAATAAAAATGATAATATTTTTTATAGTAAACATGATCATATTGATCTAATTATAGATAATAATTTAATTTTAAGATATACAGATGTTAGAAAATTTGGATTTTGGTTATGGGAAATCAAAAATTATAAAAAAAATGTATTTTTAAAAAAATTAGGAACTGAACCATTAACAACTAAATTTAATAATTTGTATTTATACAATTTTACAAAAAAAAAAAATATTGCTATAAAAATATTATTAATGGATAATAAAATTGTAACAGGAATAGGCAATATATATGCTAATGAGTCTTTATTTTTATCAAAAATATCACCTGTTCGTATTTCTAATACTTTAAATTTTAAAGAAATTACAATTTTAGTAAAAAATATAAAAAATATTTTATATAAATCAATCAAATATGGAGGTTCTACTATCTGTAATTATAAATTACCTAATAATAATATTGGAAATTTTTCCAAATATTTTTTTGTATATGGAAAAAAAGATAAATTATGTAAAATATGTAAAAATAAAATTACTAGAATATTTCAAAGAAATAGAAGTACATTTTTTTGTTATAAATGTCAAAAATAATTATTTTTTATTTAAAATAAAAAAAATTATTCTAAAAAAGATGTAATTTGATTATATGTTTTATATCTTCCTAAAATAATTCTACTTATAATTACTAAAAATAAAGATATTATTATTAATATTGTTGCTAAAACATTAATTTCAGGAGTAATTCCTATTTTTGACATTGAATAAATTTTTAATGGAAGTATTTCATATTCTGGTCCTGTTACAAAAGTTGATATTGTTATATCATCCATAGATAAAGCAAAACTTAATAACCAACTTGAAATAATGGTTGGTAATATTATAGGAAATATAATTTTTATTAAAATAATTATTTCACTAGCACCTAAATCTTTTGCAGCTTCTATCATACGATTATCAAAATCTTCTAATCTTGAATAAATATTAATAACGACATATGGTAAACAAAATGTAATATGTGAAAATAATAAAGACCAAAAACCTAAAGATAAATTTAATAAAATAAATAATAATAATAAAGAAATACCCATTACAATATCAGGAGAAATAATTACTATAAATAATAAAATATTTATAAAAGATTTAATATGAATATTAAAATGGTATAACGATAATGCAGTTAATAATCCCATGAAAGTCGTAATAGTAGCAGTAAGCATACCAATACATAAAGAATGATATGTAACTTCTAATAATGCATAATTATGGATAATTAATTGATACCATTTTATACTAAATCCTTGCCATATAATACCAAAATTAGATTTATTAAAAGAATTTATTATTAATAATATAATAGGTATATAAAAACAAAAATAAATAAGATTTATAAAAATAATTCTACAGATATATTTAAACATTTTTTTTAAATTCCTTTTTATCTAAAAATTTAATAGTTTTAAAATATAATATTAAAAAAATACCCGTAAATAATGTCACTATTGTACTTGTTGCTGCTCCTAATGGCCAATCTCTAATATTTAAAAATTGATTTTTAATAATATTTCCTATTAGCAAATTTTTTGATCCACCCATTAAATCGGAAATATAAAACATACCCATACTAGATAAAAAAACTAAAAGACATCCTGCAATAATTCCTGATGTAGTTAAAGGAATAATTATATAAAGAAATATTTTCCAGGATTGTGCTCCTAAATCCTTTGCCGCTTCTATCCAAAAACGATCTAGTTTTTCAAAACTAGAATATATAGGTACAATCATAAAAGGTAATAAAATATATATTAATCCTAGTATTACAGCAGTAGGAGTATAAATTATATGAATAGGATCTTTAATAATTTTAAAATAAAGTAAAATGTTATTTAAACATCCATTAATTCCTAAAAATATTTTTAAACAATATATTCTAATTAATGAATTAACCCAAAAAGGTAAAAATAAAAAAAATAACATTAAAGATTTTTTTTGAGCAGATATTTTTGTTAAACACCATGCAAATGGATAACCTATTATAAAACATATTATTGTTGTAATTAATGAAATAAAAAAAGAATTTATAAATACTTTAATATATAAGAAATCTAATAAATTTAGATAATTATTAAAAGAAAATTTAAACCTAATTAAATTATAATTTCCTTTTTTTAAAAAACTGATTATAATTATCATTATATTAGGTAATAAAATAAATAATAATAACCAACTTATAATTATAAAAATTGTAATATTTTTAGTATATTCCATTATTTTTTTCATAAGGTAATACAACCTCCCATGTTTCGACCCAATTTATTAACATTTTTTGATTTAAAGAATGATCAAAACAAGGATCATTTTCATTAAAAAATTCACTTACAGTAATAATTTTACCATTTTTTAATTTTAATGTAGATTCTAAAGTCATACCTTTATAATTTTTTTCTTTTATATATCCAATTAAACCTGTAGTTAAATTTGTTTTATTATCAATTTCTTTAATTCTTAAATCTTCAGGTCTTAATAATACATGTATTTTTTCTCCAATAATAACTGGGAATGGGACATGAATATTACATATATAACCTTCTAAATTAGCTAATACTTGATTATTATGTATTTTTTTTAAAATAAAAGCATTAAATATATTTATATCTCCTATAAATTTAGCAACAAATAAATTTTTAGGTTCTTCATATATTTCTCTAGGTGTCCCATCTTGTTCTATTTTTCCATTACGTAATAAAATAATACGATCTGATATACTTAAAGCTTCTTCTTGATTATGTGTAACTAATATAAATGTAATACCTAATTGTCTTTGTAATGCTTTAAGTTCATTTTGCATTTTTTTACGTAATCTATAATCTAAAGCTGATAATGATTCATCTAATAATAATATTCTAGGTTGATTAATTACAGCTCTTGCTATAGCAACTCTTTGTTGTTGGCCTCCAGATAATTCATGAGGTTTTCTATTTATAAATTTTTTTAATTGTACTATATCTAAAATTTTTTCAACTTTATCAATTATTTCTTTATATGTTTTTTTTTGCATTTTTAATCCAAAAGCTATATTATCAAATACGGACATATGAGGAAATAATGCATAGCTTTGAAAAACAGTGTTTATTTGTCTTTTTTCTGCTGGATATTGTGTTATTTCTCTTTTATTAAGAATAATAGAGCCACTATCTACTTTTTCCAAACCTGCTATTAAACGGATAATAGTTGTTTTTCCAGAACCAGAAGGTCCTAATAAAGTAATAAATTCTCCATCATTTATATTTAAATTTAAATTAGAAATAATTTTTTTTCCTGAAAAAGATTTATTAATATTAATTAAATTAATTAATATTTTTTTAAAAGATTTTTTTTCCATAATAATACTCTATTTTATAAAATATTATTTTTTGTTTAATTATTTATTTATATTATTAAAATAATAATTTTAAAATATTAAATTTATTTTAGTTAAATTAATGGAATACCTTTTTCAATAATTCCACCTCCTAAACAAATTTTTCCATAATAAAATACAGCCGATTGTCCTTTTGTAATACTAGAAATAGGGGTATAAAAATATACCTTAATTCTATTATTATTTAAAAAAATAATTTTACATTTAATATCTTTTTGTCGATATCTAGTTTTGATTGTACATTTTTTTTCAAAATTTTTAGGAATAAAATTTATCCAAGTAATTTTTTTTACTATTAAACCAATAAAATATAAATATAAATTTTGTCTATCTTGTATTACAACTAAGGTATTTTTTTTTATATTTTTTTTATAAACATACCATGGTTTATTTTCATAAAATATAGATCCTCCTACTCCAATACCTTTTCTTTGTCCTATAGTATAATGAATTAATCCTTTATGTTTACCTATAATTTGTCCATGAATATTAATTATATCTCCTGATGGAGAAGATATATATTTATTTAAAAAATTTGGAAATTTTTTTTCTCCTATAAAACAAATTCCTGTAGAATCTTTTTTATTAGCATTGATAAATTTAAGTTTATTAGCAAAATATCTTACTTCAGTTTTTTTTAAACCTCCAATAGGAAACAAAATCTTTTTTAATTGTTTTTCTTTAATTGTATATAAAAAATAACTTTGATCTTTATTAGAATCTATTCCCCTTAATAAAAAAAAATTATTTTTTATTTTTTTACAACGTACATAGTGACCTGTACTAATAAAATCAGCTCCTAAATGATTAATAGCAAAATTCATAAAATATTTAAATTTAATAATTTTATTACATAAAATATCAGGATTTGGTGTATTTCCTTTTTTATATTCAGAAATAAATTTTTGAAATACATAATCCCAATATTCTGATGAAAAATTAATTTTATGTAAAGGAATTTTTAATTTTTTACAAATTACTTCTGCATCATATAAATCTTTTTCGATATTACAAATATTATTTGTATCATCCTCTTCCCAATTTTTCATAAATAATCCTTCTACCTGATAATTCTGTTTTTTTAATAACCAGGCAGAAAAAGAAGAATCTATACCACCAGACATTGCAATAATTACTTTTTTTTTAAACATAAATTATGTAAAATAAAATTTTTATATAAAATAATATTAAATAATAGTATTAAAAAAAAAAAAAATATATTTATTATTAATATTTTTTATATTTTTTTTATAGTTTTAATACCTAATAAATATAATCCTCTTTTTAAAAATAACGATGTTAAAAAAACTATTTTTAATCTACTAATTTTTAGTATATGATCCTTAAGATTTAAAATATTACAATTTTCATAAAATAGAGTAAATAATACTGTAATTTTATATAACCAATTACATAATATGTGTGGAGTACCTTTTTTAACAATTTTAAAAATAATTTCTTCAAAATCTAAAAATGATATAGCTAAATTAACTTCATAATGATTTATAAAATTAATTTCTGAATTTAAAAAATTTTTTAAATTAATATTTGATTTCTTTAATAAAGAAATAGCTCTTACATATGCATATTGAATATATAAAGATGTATTACCATCTAAAGATAACATTTTATTCCAACTAAAAATATAATTATTTATTCTATTTTTAGATAAATCAGCATATTTTATTGCTCCAATTCCAATTTTAAAGGATAAATCTTCTAATATTTCTTTTTTAATAGAAGGATTCTTTTTAAGAATGATATTTTTAGCTCTTATAACTGATTCAGTTATTAAATCATTTAATTTTATATTTTCTCCTTCTCTTGTTTTAAAAGGTTTATTATTTTTATTTAAAATCATACCGAACATATGATGTTCTAATTTTATATTTGAAGGAACATATTTTGCTTTTTTAGCTATTTGAAAAATTTGTTTTAAATACTGTTTTTGACGAGAATCTACATAATAAATAATTCTATTTGCTTTAAATTTTTCATAACGATATTTAATACATGCAATATCTGTTGTAGCATAAAGATATGCTCCATCTTTTTTCTGAATAATAACAGCCATTAATTCTCCTTTTATATTTTTTTCTCCCTTTATAGGGATAATAACAGTTCCATTATTATTAATAGCTATACCTTTTTTTTTTAAATCTATAATTAAATCAGATAACATATCATTATATATACTTTCTCCCATAGTATCATGATATGTAAGTTTAATATTAAGTTTTTTATATAATTGGTAATTATAATTCATAGTAATATTAACTATTTTTTGCCATATCTTAAAACAAGAAATATCTTTTTTTTGTAATTTTACTACATATAATCTAGCTTTTTTTGCAAAATTTATATCTTTAACATATTTTTTTTGAGCCTGTTTATATAATTTTTCTATATCAGAAAGTAATAAGTTTGTTTTTTTATTTTTTAATTTTAAAAAAGCTATAAGTATTCCAAAATTTGTTCCCCAATCACCAATATGATTGGATTTTATAACATTATGACCAACAAAAGATAAAATTCTTACAATACAATCTCCTATAATTGTAGATCTTAAATGTCCAACATGCATTTCTTTTGCTATATTAGGACTTGAATAATCAATAACAATATTTTCTGATATAATTTTTTCTGTTAATCCTAATTTTTGAGAATTTATTAATAAATTAATTTGATTTGATAACCAATGTTTATTAATAAAAAGATTAATATATCCTAAATTAGATATTGTAATCTTAGATATTATTGTTTTTATATTCAAATTTTTAACTAATTTAAGAGCTAAATCATTAGGTTTAATTTTTAAATGAATAGCTGCAGATATAATTCCATTAATTTGATAATGTCCTAATTCTTTTTTTTTACATGAACGTAATATTACATTATATTTTTCTGGAATACCTATTTTAACCATAGATTTATGAATTTTCTTAGAAAGAATTTTTTTTATATTCATATATTTCCTATTTTTATTATTTTAATAATATATTAATTATAAATATAATTATTCTTAATATATTAAGTATATATTTATTTTATAAATAAAATTTTATATTATTTTTTTTTAAAATATAAAAATATATTTTTTTATTTTTTATTGATATAATTAACTAATTTTAAATATGTAATTTAAATTTTAAAATATTTAATTTAAATAAAATAATTAAACTATCTAATAAAATATCATATTTTTTAAAAAAATTTTATGTGATTTTATAATTATTAAAATTAATATTTTTAAAATTTTCATAATTTTTAAATAATTCTTTTTAAAAGAATAAATATTTTTATATAAAATTATATATATTTAAATTCAATTATTAAAATATATTTTATACATAAATAATATAAATATTTAACAAATATTTTTAAAATATAGGATTTATGAATGAAAAAAAAAATTTACTGTGGGGAAATTAATAAAAAATATATAAATAAGGAAATTATTCTTTATGGTTGGGTAGATAGTTATAGAAATTTAGGAAAATTAATTTTTATTAATTTAAAAGATAGAGAAGGTGTTATTCAAGCAGTATTTAAACCTCAATATAAAATAGCTTATAGTTTAGCAAGTAAACTACGTAATAATTTTTGTGTAAAAATTAAAGGTAAAATAGTAGAAAGAACAAAAAAAAATAAAAATTTAAATTTATTTACTGGTGAAATAGAAATTATTGTATTTAGTATAATTATACTTAACAAATCTAAATCATTACCTATTGATATTAATATGATTAATACTGAAGAAACTAGATTAAAATATCGATATTTAGATTTAAGACAAATGAAAATGATTAAAATTTTAAAAAAAAGATCTATTGTAGTAAGTTATATTAGAAATTTTCTAGAAAAAAATAATTTTTTAAATATTGAAACTCCTATTTTAACAAATTCAACACCAGAAGGATCAAGAGATTATTTAGTACCAAGTAGAATACATAAACATAATTTTTATGCATTACCTCAATCTCCACAAATTTTCAAACAATTATTAATGATTTCTGGATTAGATCGTTATTATCAAATTGCGAAATGTTTTCGTGATGAAGATTTACGTTCAGATCGTCAACCAGAATTTACACAAATTGATATAGAAATATCTTTTATAAATTCAAAAGTATTTAGAAATTTTATAGAAAAAATGATTTTTTATATATGGAAAAATATAAAAAAAATATCTTTAAATAAATTTAAAGTATTAACTTTTAAAAAATCAATGCAATATTATGGTACAGATAAACCTGATTTAAGAAATAAATTAAAACTTATAGATTTAAATAATTTTTTTATTAAAAAAAATAAAAATAGAATAATTTCAATTTCTATTAAAAATAGATATTTATCTAATTTAAAAATAAAAGATTTAGAAAAATATATATGTTATATTAAAAAATATGGTACAAATGATTTAAATATATTTCAAGTAAATAATAATAAGTTGATAAATATCTTAAATATAAAAGATAATTTTATTATTGATTTAACTAATAGACAAATTGAAGATTTTATTAAAATAAATAAATGTGATCACAATGATATTATTTTTATTGGAACTGAAATTATCAATGATAATATTTCCTCTATGGGACATTTACGCAAAAAATTAGGAAAAGATTTCAATCTTATTGAAAAAAATAAATGGTATCCATTATGGATAATTGATTTTCCTTTATTTAAAAAAGATAAAATAGGTAAATTAGTTTCTATGAATCATCCATTTACATCACCTAAAAATCATTTTATAAAAAATATAGATCTTTTTTTAAAAGAAAATCCTTACAAAATAATATCTGAATCATATGATTTAGTAATTAATGGTTATGAAATAGGAAGTGGTTCTTCACGAATTAATAATTATAAAATACAAAAAAAAATATTTAATTTTCTTAAAATGAATGAATCAATGCAAAAAAAGAATTTTGGTTTTTTTTTAGAAGCTTTAAAATTTGGTACACCTCCACATATAGGAATAGCTTTGGGATTAGATAGATTAATTATGTTATTAACTAATACGAATAATATTCGTGATGTTATTGCTTTTCCAAAAACTACATCAGCAAATTGTTTATTAACTCAAGCTCCTAATAAAATTAATTTTAATCTTTTAAAAGATTTAGGATTATCCTACTTATGATATTGATTTAAAAATAATAATAAAAGGAATATTATTTTATGTCTGGACATAGTAAATGGTCTAATATGCGTTATCGTAAAGCATCTCAAGATAATAAAAAAGATAAAATTTTTTCTAAAATTATTAAAGAATTACATTCAGTAATCAAAATTAGTAAAAATATAAATCCAAAATATAATTCTAAATTACGTTTAATTATCGAAAAAGCATTATCAGTTAATATGAGTAGATCAGTAATTAATAATATTTTGGAAAAAAAAAAAGATAATAAAAAACTAAAAGAAATTTATTATGAAGGTTATGGTCCTGATAATATTGCAATAATGATTTCATGTTTAACAGATAATAATAATAGAACTGTTTCTTTTATACGTAATATTTTAAATAAGATTGGAGGTAATTTAAAACCACAAGGTGCAGTTAGTTATATATTTAAAAAAAAAATTTTTATTTCATATTTATATAAAAATAACTTAAATGATATTATTGATATAGCAGAAAAATTAAAAGCAGAAGATATTCTTTTGAATAAAAAAATTATTCAAATAATTTTTTCAAAAAAAAGATATAAAATTCTTACTAAAGAAATAAAAAATTTTAAAATAAAACCCATAAAAATTAAATTAATTATTAAACCATTTATAAAAAAAAAAATAAATGTTTTAACAAAAAATAAATTAATTGATTTTTTATCTTTATGTAAAAAATGTGAAGATATAAAAAATGTTTATCATGATGCTGAAATTTAGTAAACAAATATTTTCTTATAATAAAAAAAATAAAATATTATGAAAATAATTTTAGGTATTGATCCAGGATCTAGAATTACAGGATATGGTTTAATTAAAAAATTTAAAAATAAAATAATTTATATTAATAGTGGTTGTATTTTAACTTTTAAAATTAATAATTTTCCTACAAGATTAAAAATGATTTATAAAGATATAAGTAAAATAATAAAAAAATTTAAACCTGATAATTTTGCTATAGAACAAATTTTTATGTCTAAAAATGCAGATTCTGCATTAAAATTAGGACATGCAAGAAGTGCGGCAATAATTTCAGCTGTGAATCATAATCTTAATGTATTTGAATATTCAGCAAGTAAAGTTAAAATGACTATTACCGGTTTCGGACATGCAAATAAAAAACAAATACAAGACGCAGTTTTTATGTTATTAAAATTACCTTATTATCCAAAAAAAGATGAAGCTGATGCATTAGCAATTGCAATTACACATAGTCTTATTCATTTATAAAAAAATTATTTTAAATATTTTATATTTGTTTGTAAATATTTAAATGACATTTTTTAATAATTATTTTTTATTATTAAAAAATGCTTTTTTAAAAATTTTTTATTTATAAACATTTAAAATAGGATCAATACCAGCAATAACATTTCCAGAATATTTTATTATTTTATTAATTTTTTCAACATTAGAAATTATTACTGGAGTATATATAGATTTAGCTTTTTTTTTTAAAAAATTCAAATCTAATTCAATAATGATTTCACCTTTTTTAACTACATTATTTTTTTTTAAATCAAATTTTCTTATAAATCCTAGACCTTTTAAATTTACTGTATCAATACCAAAATGCACAAATAATTCTATCCCATTTAATGTTTTTATTGAAAAAGCATGATTAGTTTCAAAAATATTACCAATAATTCCATCAATAGGAGCAACTATAATATTACCAGTAGGATTAATAGCAACACCATCTCCTACAATTTTATCTGAAAATACAACATCAGGAACTTTTTCTATATCTATTATATTTCCTGAAATAGGAGCAAATATTTTAGTAATTTCAATTTTTTTTTGTTTTTTTTTAAAAAAATTAGAAAAAATATTCATTTGATTACCCTTTAGAAAAATTATTTTTTTTATTAAATTTTAATAATAAATTCTTAATATTTTTAATTGTAGGTTGTAATAAAACATCATTAACTAATTCTTTTACTTTTCTTATTTCTATATTACGAATAATATTTTTGATTTTTGGGATAGAAATAGCACTCATACTAAGTTCATCTAACCCCATTCCTAATAATACAGGTATAAAACATTCATCACTTGCTAATTCTCCACACATTCCTGTCCATTTTCCTTCTGCATGTGAAGCATCTATTACTTTCTTAATTAAAAATAATATAGCAGGATGAATAGGATTATATAAATGCGAAATTAAATCATTTCCTCGATCCACAGCTAATGTATATTGAGTTAAATCATTAGTTCCTATACTAAAAAAATCTATTTCTTTTATTAAATAATGAGCTATTATAGCTGAGGCAGGTGTTTCTATCATTATTCCTATAGGAATATTTTTATTAAAATTATATTTTTGTTTTTGTAATTGTTTTTTCAAAAAATTTAATTCTTCTTTTAAGAATAAAACTTCTTCTACTGAAATAATCATAGGAAACATTATATATAATTTCCCAAAAATAGAAGCTCTTAGAATAGCTCTTAATTGTGTATGTAAAATATCTTTACGATCTATACTTATTCTAATCGCTCTATAGCCTAAAAATGGATTTTCTTCTTTAGGTAAATTCATATATGGAATTTTTTTATCACCTCCTATATCCATAGTTCTAATAATAACTGATTTATTACTCATACTTTTAGCTATAGATTTATAAATATAAAATTGTTCTTCTTCTGTAGGTAAAGAATTACGATTCATAAATAAAAATTCTGTTCTATATAATCCAATACCGTCAGCACCATTTTTAATAACATTATTTAATTCTTTTAATGATCCTATATTAGCACATATTTTAACTTGATAATTATCTTTAGTTTTAGCTGGTAAATTACTATTTTTTTTAAATTTTTCTTTTTCTATTATATATTTATTATATAATATTTTTTTTTCTTTAATTTTATTAATAGAAGGATTTATATAAATAGAATTATTAATACTATCTAAAATAATATAATCATTTGTTTTAACTTTAGTAGTTATATTACCGGTACCAACAATAGCTGGTATTTCTAATGAACGTGCCATTATAGCTGTATGAGAAGTTTTACTTCCTAAATCAGTAATAAAACCTAAAATTTTTTTTAAATTTAACTGAGCTGTTTCTGATGGTGTAAGATCTTTTGCAATTAAAATTACTTTTTCACTTATTTCATTTAAATTAAGAATATTTAAATTTAAAATGTTTTTTACTAAACGATCTCCAATATCTTTTATATCAATAATTCTTTCTTTTAAATACTTATCATTTAAATTTTCTAATATTTTAATTTGAGATTTTATTACTGAATCTACAGCAGCATCTGCTGATAATAAATTATTTTTTATTAAAAAAATAATTTCTTTTGTCATTTCTTCATCTTCTAAAAAAAGAATATGTCCATCAAGAATTAATTCTTTTTCAGAATTTAAATCCTGTAATAATTTTTCTTTTATTTTTTCTATTTGTTTTATAGATTTTTTCTGGCTATTTAAAAATTTATTAATTTCTATATTAATTTGATTATCAGTAATTTTATTACGATTAATAATAATATTATCTTTTTTTAATAAAAAAGCTTTACCAAAAGAAATACCAGGAGAAGCTAAAATTCCTGAAATCATATTTTTTACCTCTATTAATTATATAATAATTTTATATTAAATATTAATAAAATAAAATTTAAATAATTTTATATATTACTAATTAATTTAATTAGAGAAATAATTTTAAAAATTATATTTTATAAAACTAAAAAATTTTTTATAATTTTTGAATAATTTTAGTCAAATGTTCTATAGCATTTTTTTCATCTATTCCTGAAGTTTTTAAAATAATTAAAGTTCCTTTAGTTAATCCTAAAGTTTGTATTTTAAATAAACTTTTAGCATTTACTGTTTTCCCTTTAGATGTAATTGTAATATCTGATATAAAATTTTTAGCTTCTTTTACAAAGATTGCTGCTGGACGAGTGTGAAAACCATGATTATTATGAATAATAATTTCTTTTTGTAACATTATTTTTCCCTGAATTTCAATATATTAAAAAATTTATATAATTTAAGTTTAAAATATTATTTTATTAATAATAAATTAAATTATAATAAATTCTTTTAGTAAATTATATAAATAATTATTATTTATTTTAAATATTTTATTTTATAAATAACATAGATAAAGTATCTTGGCTACTAAATTTATTAAAGTCTATATTTATATTAACAAATTTTAAAATATCTGTATCATTATAAATTAATATTAATATTTTTTTATTTATATAAATATGAATAGTTATATAATTAATTATATAAATATTTATTATAAATATTTTTTATAGAATATTATAATTTATAAGGTATAAAAATGAAAATACATATTTTTGATAAAAATTATAATAAAAATAATATTGCAATTGAAACTATTTTATTTCTAATAAAGAAATATAAAACACCTTTTTGGTTATATTGTGCAGAAAACATAAAAAAAAAAATTTTACAATTAAAAAATTTTGATATAATAAGATTTGCACAAAAATCTTGTTCTAATATAAATATTTTAAAACTCATGAAATATGAGGGAGTTAAAGTAGATGCTATTTCATTAGGTGAAATAGAAAGAGCATTAATTGCTGGATATAATCCAAAAAATATAGATGATATTGTATTTACATCTGATATTTTTGATAAACAAACATTAAAACGTATCATTGAACTAAATATTACTGTAAATATTGGTTCAATAGATATGTTACATCAATTAGGTAATATTTCAAAAGGTCATAATATATGGTTAAGAATTAATCCTGGTTTTGGTAATGGGCATAATAAAAGGACAAATACTGGAGGTGAAAATAGTAAACATGGTATTTGGTATGCAGATTTAAAAAAATCAATTTATTTTATAAAAAAATATAATTTAAATTTAATTGGAATACATATGCATATAGGTTCAGGAGTTAATTATAAACATTTACAAAAAGTATGTGATTCAATGTTAGAGTATGTATTACAACCTTACATGCCAAAAATTAATATGATATCAGCTGGTGGAGGATTATCTATACCATATAAAAAAAATGATATTGAAGTTAATACTAATCATTATTTTAAATTATGGAATAATACCAGAAATATTATTACTAATATTTTTAAAAAAAATATAAAATTAGAAATTGAACCAGGAAGATTTTTAGTAGCAGAATCAGGAGTTTTAATTTGTCAAGTATGTGCTATAAAAAATATAAAAAATAAAAGATTTGTTATAGTAGATGCCGGTTTTAATGATTTTATTAGACCAGTAATGTATGGTAGTTATCATTATATATCTGCTATTTCTTATTTAGGTAAAGATATGTCTAATTATCCAAAAATAAATACTGTTATTGCTGGTCCTTTATGTGAATCAGGAGATATATTTACACAACTAGATAATGGTGAAATTTCTTATTTTAAATTACCTCTAGTCGTTAGAGGCGATTATTTAATATTTCATGATACTGGAGCCTATGGTGCCTCAATGTCTTCTAATTATAATAGTAGACCTTTGATTCCCGAAATTTTACTTGAAAATAATATTCCAAAAATTATTAGACGTCGTCAAAAAATACAAGAATTAATAAATTTAGAATTATTTTAATAATATTTTTATTTTATAATTATATTAATTATTTTTATAAAAATTATAAGTTTCTCTTTATTAAAGAATTTAAAAATTTTTTTTTTAAATAAAAAGATTTAGGAATAATAGATATAATTTCACCCATACTATTTATAGTTTTAGTTAATTGTCTTTTTATCCCTTTATTTTTTACTAATAAAATAAAACCATTATAAGAATTTATATTTGTTATTTCTCCTAAAATTAATAATTTCATTAAATTATTCCAATCATAATTTAATTTTATTTTTTCATCTATAGATGGTGTCCAAAAAAATGGTTTTCCTATTTTTCTCATTAGAATAGGAGTATTGATATTTTTAATGATAATAGGTATCCATAAAATTTTAGATAATTTATTATATAAATTACTTTTATAAAAAAGTACAACATTTTTATTTACTAAAGGAAAAGAACAAATAAAAATATCATTTATTATTTTGTTTTTTATATTAATAGTTATTGTTTTAATTTCTATACCAAGGTATGGTATATCTTGATTTAAAAAATTATTATTTTTTTTACCTATCAAATAAAATTCAATTAATTTTCCTATTATTCCTTTATCTTTTTTAAAATTATCAGATATTTTATAATTTAACCATCTGATAATATCTATTATATAATATCCTGTGATTAATTTTGCTCTTAAAAAAAGAATATTTTCATTAGGAACTAAGTTAGAAAAAATTTTTTTCATATATATAAATTTTATTTATAAATAAATATATTATATATTATATTAATATTACAAATTTATCTATGTTAAAATGTATAAAAAATATTTTATATTTCCCCAGATAAATCCAATTTTTTTAAAAATAAATAAAATTAGTATTTATTGGTATGGAATTATGTATTTAATTAGTTTTATCTTTATAAAAAAAATTTCTTATATAAGAAATAAGAATAATAATTTTTGGAAAAAAAAAGAACTTTTTGATTTATTAAATTTTTGTTTTTTAGGTTTATTACTAGGAGGAAAAATAGGGTGTACATTATTATATAATGTACATGAATTTATTAAAAATCCAATTATTTTAATTAAAATTTGGACAGGGGGGATGTCTTTTTTTGGAGGTTTAATAGGTACTATTATAGTAATATTTTTTATTTCTTATACAAAAAAAAAAAAATTTTTAAAAATTACTGATTTTATAGCACCTATGATCCCAATTGGAATTGGGATGGGAAGAATAGGTAATTTTATTAATAGTGAATTATGGGGAAAAGTTACAAATGTTCCATGGGCCGTTATATTTCCTAATTCAACTGAAAAAGATATAATTTATCTTCAAAAAAATTTAAAATATCAAGATATATTTATAAAATATGGTCATTTACCTAGACACCCAACTCAAATTTATGAATGTCTTTTAGAAGGTATAATTTTATTTTTAATTTTAAATATAATTTTTAAAAAAAATATTTTTATAGGATACAAATCAAGTTTATTTTTATTTTTTTATGGTATAATAAGATTTTATATAGAATATTTTAGAGAACCTGATATTCAATTTATGTTTTTTTATAATCATATTATTTTAACTATAAATCAGTTATTATCAATAAGTATTATACTTATTGGATTAATTATGTTTATAAAAAATTTAATTTAATTAAATATAATTTAATATGTTTACAACTTATTATTCAAATAATATTAATATTTTATTAAATATCATAAAAATACAAGTTAAAAAAAAACCTTTAAAAAATCCTTTAACTCCAGAAATAGTATTATTTGATCAATATAAAAATTTTTCGAAATTAATAGAAATTCATTTCTCAAAAATTTTTCAAATATATGGTAATATTTGTTTTACTTCTCTTGATAAATTTATTTGGACTATATTTATAAAAATAATCCCTAGTATTTCTAAAGATAAGATTTTATCTAAAGAAAATATTGTTTGGTTAATATTATTACTAATTCCCAAACTAATATCTACTAAAGAATTTATAAATTTTAAAAAAAATTTTGGATCTAAAATTAAAAATTTTAATTATTTATTTCAATTATCTACTCAAATTTCTAATTTATATGATAATTATCAAAAATATAAACCAGAATTATTATTTTTGTGGGAAAAAAAAAAATTCTATATGTCATTAGATAACGAACATCAAATATGGCAAGCAAAGTTATGGCGAACATTATTACAGTATTACAAAAATATTTTAGGTAAAAAATTATGGTATTATGGAGAATTATATAATTTTTATCAAAAACATAAAAAAGATATAATCTTAAAAAATAACACTCTTCCAGAAAGAATATTTATATTAGATATACAAAATATTCCCTTAATATATTTAAATTTATTAAAAAAAATAGAAAAATATATGGAAATACATATTTTAATTTGTAGTCCTTCTAAATATTACTGGGGGAATTTAAAAAAAAATACAAATTTAAAAAATAAAAAAAATATTAATTTTAATTCATTATTATTTTCTTGGGGTAATTATTATTTAAATAATATAAATAAATTAATAAATCTATCATCTAGATATATTGAATCATTTGTAGAAAATGATCGTTTAAATTTATTAAATAATATAAAAAATGATATTTTATTTTTAAATGAAAATAATTTTAAATTTAAGAAAAAAATTCACTATTTAGATAAATCTATTCAAATAAATATTTGTGAAGATTTGTATACAGAAACAAAATTATTATATAATAATATATTATATACTTTAAAAAAAAATAAACATTATTTTTTACATGATATTATTGTTATATCTCCTAATTTAAAATTATATGTTCCTTTTATTAACTCAATATTTAAAAATATTAATATACCTATAAATATATATTCTAATATAGAAAAAATAAAAAATTTAGATATTTTAAATAAATTTTTATTTTTATTAAAATTACCTTATAAAGATTTAACTCCTAAAGAAATATTTTTTTTATTAGATGATAATTATATATCTAATAAATTTTTTTTAAATAAAGAGGATTTAGAATATTTACATTATTGGGTAAAAGATTTAGGTATTAAATATAATATAAATATTAAAAATTTTAATAATATTTCCTTACCTAAGGATCAATATACGTGGAAATTAGGTATATATCGTATATTTTTAGGTTTTACTTTAAATCAAGATATAGGAAAATGGAAAAACTTAATTCCATATAATATATCTAATGGATTATCAAAAGAATTAATAGGAAAATTTCTTTATTTTTTAATCAAAATTGAAAAATGGAAGAAAAAACTTAATAAAAAATTTTCTTTAAAAAAATGGAAAAATATTTTATTAAATCTATATCATGATTTTTTTCCTAAAAATAAATTTATAAATAAAAATATATATTTTATTTTAAAAAAAATTTTTTTATTCCTTGATCAAGGTATAAATATAAAATATAAAAAAAAAATTTCTATTAAAATAATCATACAAAAAACTAAAATTTTTATTAAAAAGAAACATCAAAATTTTTTATTTTCTGTAAATAAACTTAATTTTTGTCCTTTAAATATACTACAAAATATGTATTTTAAACAAGTTTTTATAATAGGAATGAATAATGATTATTTTCCAAATAAGAAATATCCTATTATATTTGATTTAATACAAAATAATTATTATAAAAAAGAAAAAAATTATTTAGATGAAGATAAAAATTTATTTTTAAAATTAATTATTTCTACAGAAAATAAACTATTTATCAGTAATACAAATAATAATCCAACTAATAATAATTTGTCTAGTATAGTTAATAAATTATTATTATATATTTCTAAAAATTATTTTATAAAAGAAAAAAAAATTAGTACAAATATTATTAAATATTTTTATAGAAAATATAATTATAAAAATAATAATCCTCTCAATAATCGAAAAAATAAAATTATACACGATCATAATATTAATAAAATAAAACCAATAAAAATTTTAGAATTAAAGATTAATAATTTAATTAATTTTTGGAAACATCCTATTAAAGGTTTTTTTAATCAAAGATTAAAAATATATTTAAAAAATTTAAATGATATAGAAATATCCAATACAGAACCGTTTACTGTTAACTATTTACAAGAATATATTATAAATAAAAAAATATTACGTGCCTTAATTTTAAATGAAAATCTTAATAATTTATATTATTTTTATTTAAATAATGGTATTTTACCTTATGGAGTCTATGGAGAAATATGGTGGGAAGAAAGAATATATAAAATGAATCAAATTTTTAATAATAAATTTAAAAAATATAAATATACAGAAAAATTATTTTTAATTAATTTTAAAATTTTAAATATTATATTAAAAGGTAAGATTAAATATTTTAGTTATAAAAATGGATTAATTAAATTTGAACCTAAAATAATAGATATTAAAGTTATTATTGATCTTTGGGTTAAATATTTAATTTTATGTGCAAATAATATTGATAATAAAAAAATAAATTTATTTATTTATGGTTTAAAAAAAACAAAATTTAATTTTCAATTTTTAACAAAAAATAAAGCTATTTTTTTATTAGAAAAATATATTAATGGTTACTTAACAGGTATAAATAATCCTATTTTTTTACCTATGAAAAGTTCTTGGATATGGATAACTCATTGTTATGATAAAAAAAATAAATGTATTAATAACAATTATTTAATACAAAATAAAGCAAAAAAAAAATTTTTTTATTATTGGAATAGAAATAATAGTTTCATTAATGAAAAAAACGATCCATATTTTCAAAAATTAAATTTTAATTTAAATGAAAAAGAATGGATAAAAACAATAAAATTAATAGAAAAATGGATGATTGATTTACTATATTACAGTAATTAATTAAAATAATAAAATGTCAAAAAACTTAATAAAATTTAAAGAATTTAATCCTTTCAAAAAAAAATTAGAAGGTCAATATCTTATCGAAGCTTCTGCTGGCACTGGAAAAACATTTACTATTATTATTTTATATTTAAGAATGCTTTTAGGATTATATAAAAAAAATAATAATACACTTCCATTACCATTAACTGTTGAACAAATTTTAGTAGTAACTTTTACTGATACTGCTACACAAGATTTATGTAAAAGAATAAAAAATAGTATTCATATATTAAGAAAAGGATGTTTAAAAAAAAAAAGTAAATATAAAATTATAAATAACTTTATAAAAAAAATTAAAAATCATAAAATAGCTAGTGATTTATTATTAAAAGCTGAATTAAATATGCATAATGCATCTATTTACACAATACATTCTTTTTGTAAAAAAATTTTAAATTTTAAAAATTATGAAATTTATGATTTTTTCTCCAATAAAAAAATTATTAGTGATGAATTAATTTTACAACAAAGAGCATCTATAAATTTTTGGAGAAAATATTTTTATAAATTACCAAAAAAAATAGCAAGAATAGTTTTTTCTTATTGGAAATCACCTTTAAATCTATTAAATACATTAACTCCATTTTTATCAAAAAAATCAAAACCAATAATAAAATATTCAGTTAAAAATAAAAATTTTTATACACAATTTTATAAAAATTTAAAATATATTAAAATAATTAAAAAATATTGGATAAAATATAAAAATAATATAATTGATATTATTACTAACTCAAATATTAATAAACATATTTACAATACAAAATTAATAAATATATGGATAAATATTATTGATTTATGGAGTTTAACAAAAAACAATAACAATTATTATCCTAAAGAATTATATAGATTTTCTCAAAAAACATTAATTAGTAAAACAAATAAAAATATAAAAATTCCAAAATATATATTATTTAAATATATAGATATTTTTTTAAAAAAATTTATTAATATAAAATTCTTAATAATTATTAAAGCAATTAAATACATAAATCAATATATAAAAAAAAAAAAAGAAATAAATCATGTAATGAGTTTTAATGATTTATTAGTTATTTTAAATAAAGGATTAAATAGTAAATTTGGTATAAAAATTGCACAAGATATAAGAAAATTATTTCCTGTAATATTAGTAGATGAATTTCAAGATACAGATATACAACAATATAATATTTTAAAAAAAATATATTTTAATAAATTAAATAATATTATGATATTAATTGGTGACCCTAAACAAGCTATATATTCATTTAGAGAAGCAGATATTTTTACTTATTTAAAAGCTTCATTTGAAATAAAAAATTGTTATACATTAAAAAATAACTGGCGTTCTTCAAGTACTATGGTAAATAGTATAAATAAATTATTTTCTAATAGATCTTACCCTTTTTTATTTAAAAATATTGTTTTTCATCCTATTAATTATACAATTAAAAAATTAAATTATAATTTTATTGTTAATAACAAGATTAAACCTGGTATTACTTTTTGGTTTATAAATAAAATATTAGATATTAATTTATATAAACAAAAAATGGCATATACATGCGCATATAAAATATGTAAATTAATAATTTTAGGAGAAAAAAATAAAGCATTTCTTCAAAAAAATTTTAAAAATAAAAAAATTAATATTTCAGATATAACAATCTTAGTAAGAAATCGTTTTGAAGCTTCTATTTTACAGAAAGAATTTATAAAATTTAATTTACCATCTGTATATTTATCTAATTCAGACAATATATTTGAAAAACAAGAAGCAAAAGAATTAGTTTTATTATTAAAAACTATTTTAAACCCATATAAAAGACAAAAAATTATTAATTTTTTATCTAGTACATTATTTAATATTAATTGGTTTTTTTTACAAGATGATAAAAAAGATTTTTATATAGAAAAAATAATTAATAAATTTATTAATTATAAATTAATATGGGAAAAACAAGGTATTTTAAATATGTTAGAAAAAATTTTTATAAAAGATACTTTTTTTTATAAAATAAACATCATAAATAATTTTACCGAAAAAAAAATAAAAAATATTTTATATTTAGGAGAATTAATACAAAAATCATGTATTAATATAATAAATTGTAATCAAGTAGTAGAATGGTTATTACAACAAATAATATATACCGATAAAAATATATTAAATCAACAAATAAAATCTAATTTTTATAATAATAAAAAAATAAAAATTATGACAATACATAAATCAAAAGGATTACAATTTCCTATTATTTGGTTACCATTTATTTCTTCAAATATTATAGAATTTATAAATAAAGATGCTATATTTTATCATGATAGAAAAAATTTTAAATTAATTTTAGATTTTAAAAAAGATAAAGAAAGTAAAAAATTTTTTTTAGAAGAATCATTAGCAGAAAATTTAAGATTATTATATGTGTCACTAACAAGATCAATTTTTCATTGTAGTATTGGTATTTCTAATCTTAAAATTTTTAATCTTAAAAAATTAAATTTATATATAAAATATTTTAATGCTTTAGATTTTTTGCTTAAAAAAAAAAATGATATTTCTAATATAGAATTTAAAAAAATTTTAGATAATTTAAAAAATAAAGATATTTTTATTAAAATTATAAAAAAAAATGATTTATTAAAAATAAATAATAAAAGTTTAAAAAAAAAAAAAAATAAATTATTATTTACATCTCAAATTAATAATTTTTTTTATAAAAATAAAGTAATATTTAGTTTTTCTAAAATAAAAAATCAACAAACTAATAATATTAGTTATTTAACTAATAATTTAAAATATAAATTTTTAAATACAAATGAAAAAAAAATAAAAAAAACACAATATAATTTTCCTTGTGGAAAACAAATAGGAATTACTTTACATAGTATTTTAGAAAAAATAGATTTTACTAAAAAAATTTCTAGAAAATTTATTAAACAAGAATTAATAAAAAAAAATATTAATTCTATTTGGCATATTATGATAACTAATTGGTTTAATAATATTATTAAAACTCCAATAGGTAATAAAAAAATTATTTTAAATAAAATAAATAATAAAAACAAAAAAACAGAATTTAAATTTTATTTATCTATAAAAAATCTATTTTCTTCTATAAAATATAATTATATTATAAATAAATATGATCTAAATTCTTTTAAATTACCTACATTAAAATTTGAAATGATAGAAGGATTTTTATCTGGAATAATAGATTTAATTTTTTTATGGGAAAAAAAATATTATATTTTAGATTATAAATCAAATTGGTTAGGTAATAGTTATATAGATTATAGAAAAAAATATATTGAAAATGATATATGTTTAAATCGTTATGATATACAATACCAAATCTATTCTTTAGCTTTACATAAATATTTAAAATATCGTATTAGTAATTATAGTTATGATAAATATTTTGGAGGAGTAATATATCTCTATATTAGAGGTATAAATAATAAAGAAAATAAAAATGGTATCTGGGAAACGAAACCCTCTTTTCAATTAATTAATGAATTAAATAAATTATTTATTTAAATTATTTAAAAAAGACAAAAATATATGCAATATTTTTTTAAAAAATTATGTGAAATAGGTGTTATAAGATTAATTGATTTTTACCTTGCATCTATTTTAACTTCTAATAAACAAAAATTTTTAAAATATTCAATTACATTACTTAGTAATAGTATTAGTAAAGGTAATATTTGTTTACCCATATCAAAATTACATTTAAATATAAATATTAAAAATAAAAAAAATACATTTTTTTTAAAAGAAATAAAAAAAATAAATTGTATTACAAACTGGGAACAAATCTTCTCTTTTGAGAAAGATATCATTAGTAATGGGGAAAGAATTACTCCTATTATTTTAGAAAACAATTGTTTATATTTATATAAAACATGGTATGAAGAAAATATAATAGTTAAAAATTTTATTAAAAATAATTTTATTCCTCAAAAAAAAGATAAAATAAAAAACATATTAAATATTTTATTTCATAACTATAAAAATAATTTTTTTCAAAAACAAGCTATTTATGCAGCTTTAACACATAGAATTAGTATTATTAATGGTTCTCCAGGAACCGGTAAAACAAATATAATATCAAAAATAATTTTTACTTTTATAAAAATTTTTCATAAACCTTTAAATATAAAGGTAGTAGCAACTACTGGTAAGGCATCTGTAAGATTAACACAATCTATAAATAATTTTTTTAAAAAAATATCTTTGAATTTAATAAATAAAGAAGAGAAAAAAAATATTCCCGATAAAGCAACTACCATTCATCGTTTATTAAAAATGAAAATTTATACTAAAAACACATTATTTAATAATAAAAATAAATTAAATATAGATCTATTAATAATAGATGAAGCTTCTATGATTGATTTTAATTTAATGTCTATAATTTTAACAATTTTATCTAAAAAAACTAAATTAATATTATTAGGTGATGAATATCAATTACCTTCAATAGAATATGGTAATCTGTTTAAAGACTTATGTTATTTTAAAAAATTTTTTTTTACAGAAAAATATTTTAAATGGTTAAATATTATAAATAATAATAAATTAAAAAAAAATGATAATATACCAAAAAATTTTTTTCGTAATTTTATTACTGAATTAAAATATAATTATAGATATTCAATAAATTCTGGTATTCATAAGTTAGCATTAATGATTAAACAAGGGAATATAGAAAAAATTAAAAAATTATTTTTATTAAAAAATAATAATGATATTAATTATACTAATATTTTAAATGAAAAAAAATATAAATTAATGATTAATGCATTTATTTATGAATATAAAAAATATTTTATTTTTTTACAAAAAAATAATAATCATAAAGAAATTTTACAAAAATTTAATAATTATCAAATTATATGTGCAATTAAATATAGTTTATTTGGTACTCAAATAATTAATAATATCATAGAAAAAGAATTATTTAATAAAAAAATTATTATTAATAATATTAAATATAAAAATTGGTATATAGGAAGACCTATTATTATTACTCAAAATAATTATTTTTTAAATTTATTTAATGGAGATATTGGAATTACTTTTTTTGATAAAAATGAAAAAAAATTAAAAATAAAATTCTTATTAGCTAATGGTAAATATCAAATAATACCTATTAAAAACTTACCATCTTATGATATAGCTTATGCAATAACTGTACATAAATCTCAAGGATCAGAATTTAAAAATGTTTCATTAGTATTACCAAATAAACTTTATCCCATATTAACTAGAGAATTAATTTATACTGCTATTACAAGAGCTAAAAAAAAAATAAATATTTATAGTAATGATTTAATTTTTTTTAATACAATAAAACTTAAAATTAAAAGATTTTCTAATATTAGAAAAAAAATAATTAATTTTATAAACAAGAAAAAATAATATTTTTTTATAAAAAAAACTTAAATATTATATTAATCTTTCTTTAATTCTAGCAGCTTTACCTGTTAATTTACGTAAATAATATAATTTTGCTTTTCTAACATGACCTTTTTTTTTAATTATAATAGAATTAATTATTTTAGAATATAGAGGAAAAACACGTTCAATTCCAATACCATTGGATAATTTTCTAATAGTGAAAGAACAATTAAAACTATTTTTTTTTGTTAATGAAATAACAATTCCTTCAAATGTTTGAAGTCTTTTTTTTGACCCTTCTACAACCCAAATTTTTATTTCTAATGTATCTCCAGATCTAAATAAAGGAAATTTTGGATAATTTATTATTTGTTTTTTTTCTAAATAATTAATGATATTACTCATTTTTACCTCATAATATTATTTATTTTTTAAATAAGAATTCTTAAATTTATTAAATAAAAATTTTTCTTTTTTTGTTAATTTTTTTTTTCTTAATAAATCAGGTCTTTTTAACCAAGTCATTCCTAATGATTGTTGTAATCTCCATTCTTTTATTTTTTTATGATTTCCAGATAATAATATAGAAGGAACAGTATTTTTTTTTACATTTTTTATTATTCTTGGTCGAGTATAATGTGGTGAGTCTAATAATCCATTATTAAAAAAAGAATCAGTATTACCTGATGACATTGTATTTAACACTCCAGGAATTTGTCTTACTAATATATCTATTAGTATCATAGCAGGTAATTCACCACCACTAAGAATATAATCACCAATTGACACTTCTTCATCTATAAAATTATTAATAACTCGTTCATCTATACCCTTATATCTTCCACAAAGTAATATCATTTTATTATATGATAATAATTTTTTAATATAAGATATATTAATTTTTTTACCTTGTGGAGATAAATAAATTATTTTAACATTATTTCTCATTTCTAATTTTGCTTTAGAAATAGATTTTATTAATGGTTCTGCTTTTAATATAACACCACCACCACCTCCATAAATTGGAGAATCTACTTTACTAAATTTATTTTTTACAAAATCTCTAGGATTCCAAAAATTAATATTTAATAGTTTTTTTTTTATACTTTTATGAATTAAACCATATTTTATAATTGTTTTAAACATTTCTGGAAATAAACTAATAATACTAATCCACATAATTATTTTTTATTTTATTTAAAAAAACTATATATTCCAATTTACTTTAATAATATTTTTAACTAAATTTATATTTTTAATTATATTAGGTTCTATAAAAGGAATTAATATTTTTTTTTTTGTTTTTAAATCATTAGGTTGTATTATAAGTATATCATACATTTTTGTTGCCATTATATTTATAATTTTACCTAAATAAATCTTATTATTATTTAATATATAACATCCAATTATATCATTCCAATAATACTCTTTTTTATGTTTATATTTTATTAATTCATCTTTAAATATATAAATTTTATTATTAATAAATTTAACAGTATTTTCATTTTTATTAAGATTATTAATCTGAACAATAAAAAAATTTTTTTTATTTTTATATTGATTAAACTTTATAAAAGTAATATTTTTAATATCATCTAATATAAATAAATTTTTATATAAAAAAATACTCTTTTTATTTTGAGTATAAGAAAATAATCTAATCCATCCTTTTATACCATAAAGTTTACCAAATTTACCCAAAATTATTTTTTTATTTAAAATATTCATAAATAAATTTATTTTATTAAACTACATAATCTTTTGGAAAGAATAGCTCCTTTAGATATCCAAAAATTTATTCTATCTTTATTAAATTTTATATTTTTTTTTTTTTCATTTTTTTTAAAATTAAAAGGATCAAAATAACCTAATTTTTCTATAAAACGTCCATCTCTAGAATTTCTACTATCAGTAACAATTATTTGATAAAAAGGTTTTTTTTTTATTCCTTTTCTAGATAATCTAATTTTAACCATTTATATTCCTATTTTCTTAAATTAAAAAAATTTTTTACATATTTAATTATTTTATGAATATTATTATTTTTTTTCATTTTTTTAGTAACTAATTTCATTTGATTATACTGTTTTAGTATAGCATTTATTTCTAAAATAGAAACTCCAGATCCTGATGATATTCGTTTTTTTCTAGAATAATTAATGATATTAATATTTTTTTTTTCTAAATTTGTCATAGATTTTATGATTGCTTTAATATTTTTTATATTAGAATCATTTACATTAATAATATTCATTATAGGATTTGTAAAATATTGCATATTATTTATTTTCATTTTTTTTAATAAATATGTAATATTTTTATTACCCATTAATTTTATTTGTTCTAATTGTTCTAGAAAATCTTGAAAATCTAATGAATTTTTATTTTTTAATTTTTCAATTAATTTTTGATTTTTTTTTAAATTAATATTACTTTTAATATTTTCAATAATAGTTAATTCAGAAGACATACCTAATATTTTAGAAGCAATAATTTCAGGAGAAAATGTTGTAATATTATTTATTTTTTCTCCATTTCCAATAAATTTAATAGGTTTTTTTATAATATACTTTACAGATAAAAATGCTCCACCTCTAGTATCACTATCAGTTTTAGTTAAAAAAATCCCTGTTATTGGTAATATTTTATTAAATTTTTTAGCACTATTAATTGAATCTTGTCCTGTCATTGCATCTATAACAAATAAAGTTTCTATAGGACATAATAAATTAGAAATATTTTGTATTTCTTGCATCATTTTATGATCGATATGTAAACGACCTGCTGTATCCACAATTAATATATCATAAAAATTTATTTTAGCATAATCAAGTACTTTTTTAGATATTTCTAATGAAGAGATATTTGAACTTATATCAAAAAAATTAATTTTTACACTTTGTGCTAAGATTTTTAACTGTTGTATAGCAGCTGGTCTATATATATCTGTTGATGCTACTAAGATTTTTTTTTTATATTTTTTTTTTAAAAAATATGCTAATTTAACTACACTAGTTGTTTTTCCTACTCCTTGTAATCCAGTTAATAATATTATAGCAGGAGGTTGAGTTGCTATATTAATATTTTTATTAGAAGAATCCATTATTTTTATTAAATTTTCATATATTAATTTTATAAATTCTTGTCCTGGAGTAAAATTATTATTAATTTTTTTACCAATAGCTTCTTTTTTAATTTTATTAATAAAATCTTTAATTACTTCTAAAGAAACATCAGCTTCTAATAAATTAATATAAATTTCATCTAAAGTATCTTTTATATTTTTTTCTGTTAAACGACCATAATTTCTAATTTTTGATAATATTTTAGTTAATTTATTACTTAAATTTTCAAACATTTATATTCCTCACAAAAATTTCTTTTTTTTACAAAAAAATATTATTTTGTTCTAAAAAATTAATTATTAATTTCCTAAATTTCAAAAAAAAATATAGATTTATTTTATAAATAAAATAAATTTTAATAAAATAATATGATAAAAAATAAAGAATTAGAAATTATTATTAATAATAAATTAAATACTAATCTTAGTATACAAGATTATATACCTAATGGATTACAAATAGAAGGTAAAAAATATATAAAAAATATTATAATGGGAGTTAGTGCTTGCCAAAAATTATTAGATATTTCTGTAAAATATAAGGCAGATGCTATTATAGTCCATCATGGATATTTTTGGAATAATGAATCTCCAGTTATTAAAGGATTTAAAAAAAAAAGAATATTTACAATTTTAAAACATAATATTAATTTATATAGTTGGCATCTCCCTTTAGATTATAATCAAGATATAGGTAATAATATTTATTTAGCTAATATATTAGATATAAACATTCAAGGAAAAATTAATCCTTTTATTTTTTATGGATATTTAAAAAAGAAAATTGATATAAAAAAGTTCCTAATTAAAATACAAAATAAATTAAATAGAATTCCATTACATTTTGGCGAAAATGCACCACAAAAAATTTATAAAATTGCTTGGTGTAGTGGAGCAGGACAAAAATTTTTTGAAAAAGTTATAAAATATAATATAGATGTTTTTCTTACTGGAGAGGTATCAGAAATGAATATTCATATTGCTTGTGAAAATAAAATTCATTTTATTAGTGCTGGACATCATGCTACCGAAAAAGGGGGGGTAATTATGTTAGGAAAATGGTTACAAAATAAATTTAAATTAAAAACTAAATTTATAAATATATATAATCCTGTGTAAAAAATAATTATTATTTCTAATATTTAAATATTAAACATTTTTTATTAATTTTAAAAAATTAAAATTAATAATTTATATAAAAAAGGAATTATTTTGAATAAAAAATTAAATTTAATAGCACTTACATCATTAGTACTAAGTTCTATGTTAGGAGCAGGGGTATTTAGTTTGCCACAAAATATGGCTATAATCGCAAGTCCTTTTGCCTTAATTATAGGATGGAGTATTACTGGAGTTGGAATTATTTTTTTAGCCACATCATTATTGTTACTTAATAAATTAAAACCTAATCTTAAAGGCGGGATTTTTTCATATGCAAAAGATGGTTTTGGTAATTTAATTGGATTTTATTCTGCATGGGGGTATTGGTTATGTGCTATTATTGCAAATGTTTCTTATTTAGTTATTGTATTTTCTGCAATGAGTTTTTTTGTTGATAAACCAAATAATATTATTTTTAGTAATGGAAATACATGGCAATCTATATTAGGAGCTTCTATCTTATTATGGTTAATACATTTTCTATTACTTAATGGTACTCAAACTGCTTCTTTTATTAACATAATAACTACATTATGTAAATTAATTCCTTTAAGTGTTTTTATATTTTTATCTTTTATTATTTTTAATTTTCATAAATTTAAAATTGATTTAATGGGATTTTATTTAAATATTCCTATTTGGAAACAAATTAAAGATACAATGTTAATTACTTTATGGGTATTTATCGGTGTAGAGGGTGCAGTTATTTTATCATCTAAAGCAAAAAATAAAAATGATGTAGGTAAAGCAACTTTATTAGCAGTTATTATCGCATTATTTATATATTCATTAGTAACTTTATTATCTTTTGGAATTATGGATAGAATTGATTTAGCAAGTATGAGAAATCCTTCAATGGCTGGAATAATGACCATTTTGATTGGAAAATTTGGAAATTTATTTACTGCAATGGGATTAATTATATCAGTATGTGGAGCATATCTTAGTTGGACTATTATGGCTGCAGAAGTACCATGGATTGCGGCTAAAAATGATATATTTCCTAGTATATTCTCAAAACAAAACAATAATAATGCTCCATCATATGCATTATGGTTTACTAATATAAGTGTACAAATATGTTTAATATTAATTTGGATAACTAAAATAGATTATAATAAATTATTAACTATTGCTTCTGAAATGATACTAATACCATATTTTTTAGTAGGCGCATATTTATTAAAAATATCTTTTAATAAAAAGAATAAATTTAATTTATTTATAGGTTTTGGTTCTTGTATCTATTCTATATGGTTATTATATGCAGCTGGATTTTTAAATTTATTATTATCATTAGTATTATATACACCTGGATTAATATTTTTAATATTGATTAAAATTAATAATAAAAATATTCTTTTTTTAAATAAAATAGAAAAATTTTTTTGTTTTATTTTATTAATACTATCTTTTTATTCTTTATATTTTTTAATACGATAAATTTTTATTTTAAATATTATGACTGTATATAACAGTCATAATATAATAAATTTATAATTTAAAATTTTTAAATTTTTTAATATCTATTGTAGAATCAATTTGACCAATTAAATAAGAACTAACCTCTACTTCCTGAGGTGCCATTTGAACATTATCTGATATTAACCAAGAAGTAATCCATGGGAGAGGATTTTTTGTAATAGTAAATGGACTTTTTAAACCCACTTTTTTCATTCTAATACTAGTAATATATTTAATATATTCACATAAAATATTTTTATTTAATCCAATCATTGATCCATCACAAAATAAATATTCTGCCCATTTTTGTTCTTGTATAGATGCATCAAGAAATAATTTATAACATTGTGCTTGACATTCAATAGCAATTTTTGCCATATCTTTATCTTCTTTTCCCTTTTGCATTATATTTATAATATATTGAGTTCCTATTAAATGTAAATATTCATCTCTGGCTATAAATCTAATAATTTTTGCATTACCTTCCATTAATTCTCTTTCAGCAAAAGCAAATGAACATGCAAAACTTACATAAAATCTTATAGATTCTAAAATATAAACATTCATTAAACATAAATATAATTTTTTTTTTAAATTATATAAATTAATAGTAACTTTTTTTTTATTTAATAAAAAAGTACCTTCACCAAATAAATTCCAATAATTGGTTATTTTAATAAGTTCATCATAATATTTAATTATATCATTTGTACGAAGAATAATATTATTGTTAATAACAATATCATCAAAAATTATAGATGGATCATTTACAATATTTCTAATTATATGTGTATAAGATCTGGAATGTATTGTTTCAAAAAAAGACCATGTTTCTATCCATGTTTCTAATTCTGGAATTGAAACAATAGGAAGTAATGCTATATTAGGACTTCTTCCTTGAATTGAATCTAATAAAGTTTGATATTTGAGATTACTAATAAATATATGTTTTTCATTTTTTGGTAAATTTTGATAATGAATCCGATCATATGATATATCTATTTCTTCAGGTCTCCAAAAAAAACTTAATTGTTTTTCAATTAAATTTTCAAAAATATAATGTTTTTGTTGATCATAACGCGCAATATTTACAGATTGCCCAAAAAACATAGGTTCTTTTAATTGATTATTTTTTTTTTTTGAAAAAGTAGTATAACTCATTTAATTATCCGATCTTAATAAAAATTAAAATTATTTAAGATTAAATTATACAAGATCCATTTAAACATCTATTATTTTTTTCTAAAATACTTTCATCTTGATTATCTTTAGCACCGTCTCTAGTATTTTGATAATACAAAGTTTTAATACCTAATTTATATGAAATTAATAAATCTTTTAATAACTGTTGCATTGGTATTTTATTTTTACTAAAACGATTAGGATCGTAATTTATATTTGAGGAAATGGATTGATCAATAAATTTTTGCATTATTCCTATTAAATTTAAATATCCATTATTATTTGGTATATTCCATAATAATTCGTATTTTTTTTTTAATTTTAAAAATTCTGGTACTACCTGTTTTAAAATACCATTTTTAGATGTTTTTATACTAATAAATCCTCTTGGAGGTTCAATACCATTAGTAGCATTTGATATTTGTGAAGAAGTTTCAGATGGCATAAGAGCAGATAAAGTAGAATTACGTAATCCATATTTTTTTATATCTTTTCTTAATTTCTCCCAATCATAATGTAATTTTTCTTGATGAAAATTATCAATATATTTTTTATAAGTATCAATAGGTAATATACCTTTTGAATAATTTGTATCTTTAAATAAAGGACAAGAACCTTCATTTTTAGCTAAATTATTAGATGCTTTTAATAAATAATATTGTATAGCTTCAAAAGTTCTATGTGTTAAATTATTAGCACTATTATCTGAATAACGTACATTATTTTTTGCTAAATAATATGCAAAATTAATTACTCCTATACCTAATGGTCTACGACCTAAAGCAGAATTTTTTGCAGCAGGAATTAAATATTTTTGGTAATCTAATAAACAATTTAATGCTCTTACTATTAAATTTGATAAATTTTTTATTTCTTCTAAATTTTTAATTTTTCCTAAATTAAAAGCAGCTAAAGTACATAATCCTATTTCACCATTAGGATCATCAATTTTATGTAAAATTTTTGTTGGTAGTGTAACTTCTAAACAAAGATTTGATTGTCTTATTGGAGATATTTTAGGATTAAATGCAGAATGAGTATTACAATGATCAACATTTTGTATATATATACGTCCTGTAGAAGTTCGTTCTTGCATCATTAATGAAAATAAATTAACAGCACTAATTTTTTTTTTTCTGATTTTAATATTTTTTTCATAACTTTCATAAAGATGATTAAATTTTTTTTGATTTGAAAAAAAATATTCATATAAATCAGGAACATCTGATGGACTAAATAAAGTAATTTTATCACCATTAATCAAACGTTGATATAATAATTTATTTATTTGTACTCCATAATCAAGATGTCTTACTCTATTATTTTCTACTCCTCTATTATTTTTTAAAACTAATAAATTAGTAATTTCTAAATGCCATAAAGGATAAAATAATGTTCCTGCTCCTCCTCTTACTCCTCCTTGAGAACATGATTTAATTGCTGTTTGAAAATGTTTATAAAATGGAATACATCCAGTATGTAATGCTTCTCCATTCCTAATTGGACTACCTACTGCTCGAATTCTTCCTGCATTGATACCAATACCTGCTTTTTGAGAAACATATTTTACTATACTACTAGTAGTAGCATTAATTGAATCTATATTATCTCCACATTCAATTAAAATACATGAACTAAATTGTTTCGTACGCGTACGTACACCAGACATAATTGGAGTTGGTAAAGAAATTTTAAATGTTGAAATTGCATCATAAAAATATTTTATATAATTTATTCTTTTATGAGATGGATATTTAGCAAATAAACAAGCTGCAATCAATATATATAAAAATTGTGCACTTTCATATATTTTTCCTGTAATTCTATTTTTAACTAAATATTTCCCTTCTAATTGTTTTACTGCAGCGTATGAAAAATTCATATCACGATTATGATCAAGTATATTTTCCATTAAATAAAAATCTTTTTTAGTATATTTTTGTAAAAGAAATTTATCATATTTTTTTAAAAATATCATATTTTTGACATGATGATATAGTTTTGGAGGAGTAAATTTTCCATATGCTTCTTTTCTTAAATATGAAATAGCTAATCTAGCCGCCATATATTGATAATCAGGATGTTTTTCTGAAATAAGATCTGCTGTAATTTTAATTATAATATTATGAATATCTATTGTATTAATTTTATTATATAATTGTAAATATAGTTTTTTTTTTATTTGTGATAAAGATATTTTCTGTAAATTTTGTGCTGCACGAGATAATACTAAGTTTATTTTATTTATATTTATTAGTTCTTTACATCCATTTCTTTTTATAACAAATAAATTTTGTTTCATATATAATACCTTTTTAAAAAATATTAATAATATTTATTAAATAAATTTAAAAAATTAATTTTATAAAACACTTAATATATTTTATTTTTTTAATGAAAAATATTTTCTTTGACAATAATAGACTTTACTAAATTTATAAAAAGATTAGAATTATTAATTAATTTTTACTATTTCAGTATAAATAAAGATAAAAATTTTAGCGGTATTATATATAATACAGGAAAAATTATATAATTAATGTAAAATGTTTTAATTATATTAATTTTTTTATAAATATAGTAAAATTTATTAATTATAATATATAATAATATATTATAAAAATATATTTCTAAATCTATATTTGATTTAATTTTTGTTAATATATTATTTGTAAATACTAAGATAATAACAGGTAAACTAAATAATATCTCATTTTTTAATTTTCTAATTGTATATTTTTTTATATGCATATCAATATTTTTTTTCATTTTTAATATCCCTTTCTAGGGATAAAACAAATTATCTTTACCTAAAATTAGGTATTTTATTTCTTTAGTTTTTTTTTAGAAATTTTATTATTCTTTTTAAATTTTTTATCAAATCATAAAATTTTCCTATTTTAAAAAATAAAATAAGTAATATTATTAATTGATTTATAAAAAATTTTGTAGAAATTACACTAATTTCAATAACTATTTAAGTAAGAATAAATATAATTCTTTTCTTACTAAAGAAAGTAGTACATACATTAATGTAGTTAATAAAAAATTAATTTTGTAGATAATTCTAACATAACTAATGTATTATATTACATATGATAAAGTTATTGATAATAAAATATTATTAATATTAAATTTTTTCTATATTTAAATGCTAATATAATTTTTATATAAAAAAATAAGTTTGTTAATAATTGAATTAATATTTTATAATTATTTTTTCATAAGAAAATATTTCACACATTATAATTTAAATATATTTAAAAATATTTTTTTAAAAAATAACAATTATTTTTTCATGTATAATTTTAATTAAAATTTTTTATTTGTTATATGAATTAAATTTATATATTTTAATAATGATAACTAATTTTAAGAAATATTTATTAATTACTTAACCAATAATTAAGGAATTATATTAATTTAATTTAAAATATATTAATAAATTAAGATTTTCATATCTATAATTTTCATTTTAGAAAAACTTTTTATTTTGATATTCTAGATAAAATAGAAAAAATATTAATTAATTTTTTTTATTATTAATAATAACTATTTTAGTAAAATTATAAACTATATATTCTTAAAAAACAGATATTTAAAATAATTTTTATTATATCATATTTAAATATTATTTATATAATATCAAACATAATATATTTTTATTAAAATATATTATTTTTTCTAATTTAATTTATATAATTTTTTTAATTATTAAAAATTTATTCAATATTATAAACATTTTACATAAAGATTATTTCTATAGTAATAGTATTACTTTACTATAATTAGTATATAAAATATAATTAATAAAATATTATTATATGTAATTTTTTTCATAAAATTAAACCATATTTTTTAAAATTTTCTATTTTACTAAAATAAAAAAAATATAATTTTTAAATTTTTTATTATATAATTTTAAAATTATTTTTTAAAATAAAAGGTACATTTTTATATAATATTAAAATATCTTTATTTTAATTAAAATTTAATAAAAATTATTTGAATAATATTTCTTTTTTTCAACTGTTTTAATTAATATATCCATGTAATATATATTTCATTATTTAAAAACTTTTTCAATTTTTTTACTAAAACTATATACTATATGCATATTTTTAATTCTTTAATAATATCTTAAATTAAAAATTTTCTAAAGTATATTTAATATTTTTATAAAAAAAAATAAATATATTTATTTACAATTATCACTAGTAAAAATAACTATATCCATGAATTTAATTCTTTTATTAATCATAAATTAATATATTTTTATAATTAAATTTTAAATATTTAATTTTAAATTTTATTTGTATAAAATATTATATATAATAAAAAATATATTAGATTCATATATTATTTTTATTTTTTAATAAATAAATCAAAAGTATTGAAATATCTGCTGGTGTTATACCAGGTATTCTAGACGCTTGTCCAAGAGTAAAAGGTTTACATAAATTAAATTTATCTATTGCTTCATGTGATAAACTTTTAATATTAAAATATTTAGTATTTATTGGTATTAATATTTTTTCATTTTTTTTAAATTTTTTTATAAATTCTTCTTGTCTTTTTATATATCCTTGATATTTTAATTCTGTTTCAATATATTTTAAAATTTCTATGTTTTTTATTTCAAAATTAAATATATTTAATTTTATTAAATCTAAATAACTAATTTCAGAACGTTTTAATAAATTTATGCCATTTATATTTTTTTTGATAGGATCTTTTAGTAATAAATTTATTTTTTTTATATTTTTTTTATCATTTAAATTAATATAAAATTCTTTAATTTTTTGATACTCTTTTTCAATATTATCTAATTTTTTATTAAATTTTTTCCAACGTAAATTATCAACTAATCCAAGTTTATATCCTATTTCTGTTAATCTTATATCTGCATTATTTTCTCTTAAAAATAATCTATATTCTGCTCTAGAAGTAAACATACGATATGGTTCTTTTGTACCTAAGGTACATAAATCATCTATTAATACTCCAATATACGCTTGATTCCTTAATGGATACCAATTTTTTTTGTTATCAATTAAAAGAGATGCATTTAATCCAGCTATTAATCCTTGTGATGCAGCTTCTTCATATCCAGTAGTACCATTAATTTGTCCTGCAAAAAATAATCCTTTTATAAATTTACTTTCCATTGTAGGTTTTAATCCTTTAGGATCATAAAAATCATATTCTACTGCATATCCTGGTCTTGTAATATATGCATTTTCTAAACCTTTAATAGATTTTATAATTGAACATTGTATTTCAAATGGTAAACTAGTAGAAATTCCATTAGGATAAATTTCATAACTGGATAATCCTTCTGGTTCTAAAAATATTTGATGTTTATCTTTATGAGGAAATCTAATTACTTTATCTTCAATAGATGGACAATATCTAGGACCTTTACTTTTTATTAAACCACTATATATTGGACTTTTAATAATATTATCTGTTATAATTTTGTGTGTATTTTTATTAGTATATGTAATATAACAAGGTAATTGTTTAGGATGTTGTTGAGAATTACCAATAAAAGAAAAATAGGGTAAAGGATTATCACTATTTTGTATTTCTAATTTAGAAAAATTAATACTTCTTATATCAATACGTGGAGGAGTACCTGTTTTTAATCTTCCTTTTTTTAAAGGTAATTCATTTAAAAAATTAGCTAAATCTATAGATGAAAGATCATTAATTCTTCCTCCATAAAATTTATTATTTAATCCAATATAAATTTTCCCATTTAAAAAAGTACCAGTAGTTAAAATTACAATTTTTGTATTTATAATATCATTATTTTTAGTAATAATACCTTTTATTTTATAATTTTTAATTATAATTTTTTTTACTTCTTGTTGAAAAATAAACAAATTTTTTTCTTTATTTAAAAGTAATTTTATCTGGGCTTTATACATTTCTCTATCTGCTTGTGCTCTTGTTGACTGTACAGCAGGACCTTTACTACTATTAAGTATTTTAAAATTAATTCCAGAATAATCAATAGCAGTAGCCATTATTCCATTTAATGCATCTATTTCTTTTACTAAATGACTTTTTCCAATACCACCTATTGCAGGGTTACAAGACATTTGTCCTATTGTATCTATATTATTTGTAATTAAAAGAGTTTTTTTTTTCATTTTAGCACTAGCTATAGCAGCTTCTGTACCAGCATGTCCTCCACCTATAACTATTACATCAAATTTATTAAAATTATACATAAAATATCTACCTTTTTAAGGATAAAATATTAAATTATTTTATTTCCTAATTTAAAATTAAATTGGATCAACATTAATTATTAATTTAATTTTATTAAAATTAACAATTTTTTCTATTATAGAAATAATATATTTTATAATAAATTGTAATTTTTTTTTAAAAATATGTTGTAAAATAATTTGTTTTCTAAATAATCCTTTTCTTTTATTTTGTATTAACGATAAAGGACCAATTATAAAAAAATTTTTTTCATTTATGTATTTAGATATTATTTTTTTTTTTAAAATATTTAAAAAGTTTAATAAAATTTTTTTATTATAAGATTCTAAAATTAGAATAATATGTTTAGTAAACGGAGGTAATAACATTATTTTTCTTTCTTTTAGAATAAAATTTGAAATATCATAATATGTATTATATTTTTTGAATATTTTTATAATAATTTCATTTTTAGGAAAATATGTTTGAATAATAACTGTCTTTTTTTTTATATCTAAATGATTATTTAATATACTAAAAATATATTGAGAAAAATATTCTGTTGCTCTAAAATTTTTAGAAAAAAAAACATTATCTATATTTAGAATAATAATTAAATTGTTTTTTGAAAAATAAAAATATTTTTTATGTAAAATATGTGAAGAAATTATAATAGATGGTTTATTATTTTTAATTAATAGAAATTTTTCTAAAAAATTTTTATTATTAATATTTAAAATTAAGATATTTGAAAATAATTTCTTTAAAAATTCAATTAATTGTTCTGTACCAATACCTATTGGTATAAAAAAATTATTTTTACATAAAGGACAAAAATTTAACATAATAATGCTTTTTTTACAATATATACAATATAATTTCCATAATTTTTTATAAAAGACATAATTTTTATTACAATCTTTACATTTTAAAGGTTTTTTACAAAAAAAACATAAAATAAGATTTGAATATCCTTGATATTTATAATAAATAATGATTTGTTCATTATTTTTAATACATATTTTTATTTTTTTTATTAAAATATTAGAAAAAATTTGTAATTTTGATATTTGTTTATTCATATCTAAAATTATAAATTTAAAAAAATTTTTATATAATATTTGTTCATTATTTTCAAATAAAAATTTAAATTTTTTTATATTAATATTATGTAATGTTTCCAAACTTGGTGTTTTTGAACTTAATAAAATTGGAATATTTTCTATTTTTGCTCTTAAAATAGCAATATCTCTTACATTATATTTATAAATATTTGTTTTTTTATATATAAAATTATGTTCTTCAATTAAAATAATTAATCCTAATTTTAAATATTGTGTAAAAATAGTAAATTTTGTTCCAATGATAATTTTTATTTTTCCATTTTTTATATTATCCCAAATTGATAATGTTTTTTGATTTTTAAAATTTGAATATAATAAACAAACTAAAATTTTTAAATTAGATATTAAAAATTGATATAAATAAAAAAAATAATAGGTTTGCGGAACTATTATTAAAACTTGTTTTTTTTCAGATATAATTTTTTTTATAATTTTTAAATAAATATTTATTTTTTCAAGAAAAATAATATTATCTTGTGTTATCCAAACAGAAAATTTTTTTTGTAAATATTCTTCTTGAAAAAAATTGGATATTTTATGATTCTGTGTTTTATACATTATATTTAATATATTTGTATTTAATAAAAAATTTTTTTTATTTTCAATATTTACATCTTCAATTTTTTTAAAATTATATGATTTTATAATTTTAATATTATTATTTAATATTTTTGTATTATTTAAATTTAATTTATTTTTTAAACTTTTTGTATATTTATTTTTTTTTCTAAAAAATATTGGTAATATTTGAAATAAAATAAATCCAATAGGATATTTATAATATGTAGAAATTTTATGTGCAAAATCAAAAATTAACGGATCAAAAATAGGTTTTTTATCTAAAATTTTATATAAAAATTTTAATTTTTTTATAGGTATTTTAGAAAAATTATGTATTTCTAATACTATACCTATATAATTTTTAGTTTTTATAGGTACTATTACTCTACATCCAATATAAATAGATCTATTTTTAGATAATAAATAATCAAATTTATTGCAAATAATAGAATTATTAAATACTACTTTAATGATTTTCATAATTTAAAATTTTTTCATTATTTTTTGATAAAAATATTTTGGAAATAAAAAAAATATATTTATAATATATAAAAATAATTTTTTTAAAAATATTATTGGTAATTTATGAAAAAAAATATTCATCCTCAATATAATAAAATTACTATGAAATGTTCTTGTGGTAATGTTATTCATACTAGATCAACTTTGAAAAATAATAAAGAATTAAATCTAGATGTTTGTAATATATGTCATCCTTTTTATACAGGAAAACAAAAAATAACAGATACTAGAGGACGTGTTGAAAATTTTAAAAAAAGATTCAAAAACTCTAAAATATTCGAATAAAAATTTTTAGAAAAAAATTAATCAATAATGTTATTTTATATAATTAACCATTATTGATTAATATGTTAATAATTATTAATATAATAAAATTTTATTTTATCTAATTTTTTTTTCTTTATATAAAACATGTTTTCTAATATAAGGGTCAAATTTTTTGATTTCTAATTTTTTTATATTTTTTTTATTTTTAGTAATAGTATAAAAATGTCCAGTTTTAGCTGATGAAATTAATTTAATTATAATACGATTTTTTTTTGCCATAAAATTACCTATTTTTTTTATATAAAAAAACATTTTCTATTCCCTTTTTATTTATTAATCTCATTCCTTTTGTAGATATTCTTATATTTATAAATCTTTTTTCTTTTTCTAACCAAAATTTATGATAATGAATATTAGGTAAAAATTTTCTTTTAGTTGCATTCATTGCATGAGAACGATTATTACCTTTTATAGTTTTTTTCCCTGTTATTTGACATCTTTTTGTCATTGACTAATACCTTTTTTTATTTTTAAAATTTTTTTTTATAAAAATAATATGTTCATTAACTATTAATAGTATATGAACATATTATTAAAAAATAAATATTAATTATTATTCTGAATAAGTTTATTTTTTGAAACTATAACCATAGCTGGTCTTAATAATCTTTTATGAAGAAAATATCCCTTTTGTAAAATTTCTATAATATAATTATCTTTTATTGTATTTGATTCTATAATAGACATTGCTTGATGCTTAGAAGGATCAAAAGGTACATTAATTTCATTTATAATACTAATACCAAATTTTTTAATTAATACTAATAAAGATTTGAAAGTTAATTTAATACCTTCTATTATGGATAAATTAATATTATTTTTTTCTTTTATTTTTAAATTAATAGCTCTTTCTAAATTATCAATTACAGGTAATAATTCATGAATAAATTTTTCTAATGAAAATTTATAAGCTTTTTCTATATCTAGAATAGATCTACTTCTAATATTTTCAATTTCAGCTTGTGAACGTAATTTTAAATCCCATATATTATTTTTATATTTTTTTAATTTATTTTTAAGTTCAATAATTTTAAGTTTATAAATATCATTTTTTTCTTTAAAATATTCAATAGTATATTTTTTTTTACATTCATTTATAATTTTTTTATTTTCTATATTATTATTATTTATATTTACATTATTTAATTTGTCATCATCTTTTTCTTTTATATTATTTTTTACTATATTAGTATTTAATGATTGATCTTTTTTCATATATTTATCCTTATATAAATTTTATAAAAATTTTTACATAATACTTATTATTAATAATAATATATATTATTTTTTATAAAAATAAATATTTACAATTTATCAAATAATTATAAAACATGATAAATTAATAAAATATAAATTTAAAATTTATAAAATTATTTTGATAAAAATATTATTATATAATATATTGATATTTATACATATATCTATTATAGTTAATAATATTTAACATTAAAATTATTTTATAATGGAAAAAAAAAATATTTTATTTTTAATAAAAAAATTTATTATAATTTTTTTATTAAAGAAAAAATAAATGCAGGTCTTATTTTAAAAGGGTGGGAAGTAAAATCTTTAAGATCTAATAAAGTAACTATTATTAATAGTTATATAAGTTTTGCATATAATAAAATATATGTATATAATTTAAATATTAGTCCTATAAAAACAACTTGTAGTCATATAAAATATGAAAATAATAGAAAAAAACAATTATTGTTAACAAAAAAAGAAATAGAATTATTAAAAAATTATATAAATTTAAAAAATTTCACAGTTGTTGTTATTGGTCTTTTTTGGAAAAAATCTTGGTGTAAATTAACAATTGCTATTGTTAAAGGGAAAAAAAAATATGATAAAAGAAATATTTTAAAAAAAAAAGAATGGAATATTAAAAAATTAAGTTTTTTAAAAAAAAATATTTAAAATTTATGGGGCTGATCATGGATTTGACAAAATTATCAAACTTAAGGAGCATGTCAAGGTACGGTAGGCCTTGTAAAAAAACCGTAAAAAATAGTTGCAAATAATCAAAACTATGCTTTAGCAGCATAAAAAACTGCAGAAGCCCTGTTTACTTATTATTTTTCTCTTTGATAAGAGTAAATAGGTCATAAATAAAAGAGATCGTATATAATTAGTCTAAAAATTATATATTAAAAGAAGTTAATAGACTATTTAATATATAAAACTTTGTTTTATCAGTTTATATTAATAATTTTTCATAAGATAAAACTAAACATGTAGTGCCGAAAGTGTAGTAATTTTGGACGGGGGTTCGAATCCCCCCAGCTCCAATAATTATTATTAAGTTATTATGTTTTTTTTAATTTACGCTGGGATTTTGTTAAATATTTTTTCCGAATACGAATTGATTTTGGTGTAATTTCTACTAATTCATCATTATTAATAAAATTTATTGCTTCTTCTAAAAATATTTTTTTAATAGGAATTAAATTAATAGGATTATCATTTCCTGATGCTCTCATATTAGATAGTTTTTTATTAGTTAAACAATTTACAACAAGATCATTAGATTTATTATGTATTCCTATTATTTGACCTTCATATATTTTTTCTCCTGGATTAATTAATAATTTACCTCTAAATTGTAAATTATATAAAGAAAAAGCAACAGCATATCCTTCTTTATTAGAAATTAAAACACCATTATTACGTTCTCCAATTATATTATATTTATTAACATCATAGTGACTAAAAAAAGAATTTATTATACCAGTACCTGAAGTAATATTTATAAATTCATGTCGTAAACCAATTAAACCTTTACTAGAAATAATTGCTTCAATTTTTATTCTATTACTATAATCATCTAACAGAATATTATTTATAATTGCTTTTCTTTGATTAATTAACTGTATTATATTACCTTTCTTATTTTGTTCAAAATCTAGAATTAATATTTCAAATGGTTCTAATTTTTTACCATTAATAATTTTAGGTATAATTTGAGGTTTAGATACAGATAATTCAAAACCCTCTTTTCTCATATTTTCTATTAAAATAGCTAAATGTAATTCTCCTCTACCAGAAACATGAAAAATATTATTATTTTTTGTTTTACTTATTTTTAAAGCAACATCATGTAAACATTCTTTACTAATTCTATTAAATATTTTACTAGATGTTATATATTTCCCCTCTGTTCCAGAAAATGGTGAATTATTTACATGAAATAACATACCTATCTTAGGTTTTTCTATTTTTAATAAAGGTAAAGGTATACAATGATTAATATTACAAATTGTATCAGAAATATTTATTTCTTCAAATCCTAAACCAGCAATACCAACAATATCACCACATTTAGCATTATCAGTATATATAGGTTTTAATCCTATATTAAATATAATATATAAAATTTTAACTTTTTTAAATTTTTTTTTATTATCAATAATAGCAACATATTCATTTTTTTTAATTTGTCCTTTTTTTATTAAACCAATGCAGATATTTCCAATATAGTTATTATATTCTATTTGAGATATTTGCATTTGAAATGGTTGGTTAATATCTCCTTGAGGAGATGGTACATGTTTAATAATAGTTTCATATAATATATCCATATTATTTTGCATTTTATTGATATTATATCCTGAAGTTCCTTTAAGTGCAGAAGTATATACTATAGGAAAATCTAATTGTTCATCAGAAGCATTTAAGTTAATAAATAAATCAAATATTTGATCAATAACCCAATCTGGTCTAATAAATTTCCTATCTATTTTATTTATTACAATAATAGGTTTTAAATTATATAAAAAAGATTTTAATGCAACAAATCTAGTTTGAGGCATAGGCCCTTCAACAGCATCTACTAATAATAAAACAGAATCTACCATTGATAACACACGTTCTACTTCTGCACCAAAATCTGCATGACCTGGTGTATCAATTATATTAATTTTATAATTTTTCCAAAAAATAGATGTATTTTTTGAAAAAATAGTAATTCCTTTTTCTTTTTCTAATTCATTACTATCCATAATTCTATTAATATTTTTTTCTTTCGAAGTATTTTTGAAATTATCAGATTCTTGTAATAATTTATCTATTAATGTAGTTTTTCCATGATCAATATGTGCAACAATAGCTATATTACGTATTTTTTTCATAAAAAAATCCTAATAAAATATAATTTTAATTGTTTAAATTTTTTATTAATATATAATTAAAATTTTATAAAATTAAACATTTTATATTTTAATATTAATTTAGTCATATAAAAAAATAATGAATAATTTTAATAATATTAATTTCAGTTATAGTACTTTAAATATTAAATTTTTAATTACTAATTTTAGTAGTCAAGTTCAAGATATTGCTTTTATTGGTTATTCTAATGTAGGTAAATCTTCTATGATAAATATTTTACTCAATAAGAAAATAGCTTATGTAAGTAAAACTCCAGGATCTACATTATATATCAATGTATTTGAAAATAATAAAAAAAAAATTCGTTTTTTAGATTTTCCAGGATATGGATATAATAAATTTATTATTAAAAATAAATTAAAATATTTTTATATTTTACAAAAATATTTAAACCAAAAAAATTCATTAAAGGGAATTATTCTTTTAATTGATATACGTTCTTTATTAAAAGAAAAAGATATTAAAATTTTAAAAAAATTAATTTTTTATAAAAAACCTATATTATTAATATTAAATAAAATTGATAAAATATCTAAAAAAAATATAAAAAATAATATAAATAAAATAATAGAAATTTTAAAAAAAAAAATAGACATCTTTTTTGATAAAAAGATTATATTATTAACTTTTTCTATTATTAATAAAAAAAATTTAATAAAAATAAAAAAAATAATTAATTATTGGTTATAATTAAAATAAAATTTGTAAAATATATAAATTTAATTATAAATAATTTTTATTAAATTTTTTTAATTCATATATTTTAAATAAATATTTTAAATAATTTATTTGTGGTGTAATTTTAAAATTTAAATAACTAAAATAATCCACATCTATAGTAATATTTGTTTTAATTTTAGTTAATTTATGATATAAAAAAACTAATTTTTTATACTTTATAAGTTTTTTTTTTATATTATCTCCTCCTCTAAAATTAATATTATTAATATTATTTATATTTTTAAAAATACATTGTAAATTACCTAATTTATTTATTAAATTTTGACTTATTTTATATCCTATTCCTGGAACTCCAGGAATATTATCTATGGAATCACCACTTAATGCTAAAAAATCACTAATAAATTTTGGATATACTCCATATTTTTTATATATTTCCTTAGATCCAGAAATAGAATAGTTAATAGGATTTACTATTTTAATATTTTTATTAACTAATTGAGTTATATCTTTATCTATACTAAAAATATAAACTAAATAATTTTTTTTTTCTGCTTGTAATGATAAAGTACCAATTATATCATCTGCTTCTATATTTTTTATTGATATGATCTTATATCCCATTGCCTGTATAATTTTAGATAAAGGTTTAATTTGCATAATTAAATTATCAGGCATTTTAATTCTTTTTGATTTATATTTATTAAAAATTTTTTTTCTAAAAGATATTCCTTTAGTATCAAATATAATTAAAAAATAACTATTTATGTTCATTCTTATAATTTTATTAAACATATTAATAAAACCATATATTGCACCTGTAGGATATCCTTTATTATTCATTAAATGAGGTAAAGCATAATAAGCACGATATAAATAAAATGAGCCATCTATTAAAATTATTTTTTTTTTCATATTTATGAATATACTAAAAAATATATCTTTTAATTTTAAAAAATTCTATTTTTTTAAAAGTTTATTAATTAAATTTATATAATTTTGATAAAAATTCTCAATATCGTTAGAATATAATCCAGAAAGATTTATTATATATTTATTATTAATATATATATCAGGTACTAAATGTATACCAAATTTTTCAACTAAATCATATTCTTTTTCATATAATATTTTTGCTATATTGCTATTCCATGCGGCATCAAACATATTATTAGTAATTCCAGTTTTTTTTATAAAAATTCTTTTTATAGAATTATAATCATGAATAGATTGATTTTTATGAATACCATCAAAAATTGGACCCATAATTTTATCTTGTACATTTAACATTTTAGCAACTACCCATGCATAACCTAATACAGTAGATAAACCATCTTCTTGGCCCATTTTACTATAATGAATTTTTATAATTTTTACATTTTTTGGAATTTTATTTTTTAAAATTTTTTGATCAAAACCTTGATAAAGTTCATAACAATGAGGACATAAAAATGAAAAGAATTCAACTATAACTGGTTTTTTACCAAATTCTTCAATAAATAATTGTTGTTCTTCTTTTGTTAAAACATCATATAATGAAATTTGAGATGATTTATTAGATGCTATACAATTATTTGATGTAATTAATAATAAAAAGAACATGCCAAAAAATAATACATATTTTTTTATATTTATCATATTTTTATCACTCTTAATGAAAAAGATAAAATTTATTTTTATTATAAACTAATTATTTATTTTAATAAAATTATTTTTTAAATAAATATATTTTTATTTTAATAATTTAAATTTTATTTTTTTTTAAAAAATTAATTAAATTATTTATATCAGTTGGTAATATTGAATATAATTTAATTTTTATATTATAAAACGGATGTGTAAATTTTAAATAACAAGCATGTAAAGCTTGTCTTTGAATTATTTTATTAATATTATTTTTATTAAAATTATTATTAAAAGAAATATTTTTTATTTTTTTATATATTGGATCACCAACAATACTATGATTAATGTGGGATAAATGAACCCTAATTTGATGTGTTCTTCCAGTTTTTAATCTAATTCTTAAATGAGTATATTCTTTAAAAGTATTTTTAATAAAGTATTTTGTTATTGATTTTTTACCTAATGGATGAATATTCATATAAATATGATTTTTTTTATATATACGTTTTATTGGTTTATTTATTATTCCATTTTTTTTAATAATACCATTTACAATTGCTTCATATTCTCTAATAATATTATGTTTTTTAAGTTCTTTTTTTAAAAATATATATGAATGCATATTTTTTGCTATAATCATTAATCCTGTAGTATTTTTATCCAATCTATGGATAATACCTGCCCTAGGCACATCTCTTAAATTCGGATAATAATATAATAAACAATTTAAAAGAGTATTATTTTGATTTTTATGAGAAGGATGTACAACTAAATTAGTTTTTTTATTTATAACTAAAATATGTTTATCATTATAAATGATATTTAAATTTAAATTTTGTACTTTCCATATGTGATTTTCATGTGGAATAAAAATATGAAATTTAATTATATCTCCAAAAAAAATTTTTTTTTAGGAATATTTATAATATTATTATTTACTTTTATATTGTTATTAATAATAATTTTTTGTATTTGTGATCTTGAAAATTGTATAATTTTTTTAGTAAGAAATAAATCTAATCTTTCTCTATCATGTATTAGATTAACTTTTAAAGTTAAATTTATATTTTTCATATATTTAATATTTTTTATGTAAAATTCATTTATTATATATTAATCCTATATATTAATTTTTTAAAAGATTAAAATGAAAATTTTTATAAAAAATAGATCTTTTTTTATCAATATTTTAATATGTATATTATTAATTTTTACAACTAATTGTGAATATTATTCTATTTCAAAAAAAAAACATTTAAATTATTCTTTTAAACATGAATATATAAATGCTATAAAAATTTTAAATGAGAAAAAATATAATAAAGCTTTAATAAAATTTAGTAATTTATATGTAAATTATCCATATAATATATATACAGAAAAAATTTTAGTTTATTTAATGTTTTTAAATTATCTACATAAAGATTTTTTAAATGTTTTAGAATTATCAGAAGAATTTATACAATCATATAATTTCTCTGCATTTATGAGTTATGTTATATATATTAGGATTTTATCAGAAATATCTTTAGATACAAATACTAAAATACAAAATTTTTTTAGAATAAATAGATATTTTTGTAATCCTTTTTATACACAATTAGCTATTCATGATATAAAAATATTTATGAAAAATTATCCTAATAGTATATATATAAATTTTCTAAAAAAAAAATTATTTAATATGGAAAAAAGAGTTAAATTTTTTGATTTAAATATCATAAAATTTCTTTTTAAAAAGAAAAATTATATAGCTACAATTAATAGATGTTTAATTTTTTTAAAGGAATATCCTTCTAGTATAAAAGAAATTAATTTAGTTAAAAAAATTTTAAAAATTTCATGTAATGAAATACATTTAAAAATCTAAAATATAAAAAAAACTTAATATTGATTTAATATTAAGTTTTTTTATATGTTTTTAACATTAAAATATTTTTATATCTGAATTTAAAGTTCAATTCTAAATTTAAGTTATTGGTAATTTTTTAATTTTTCTTAAAATTTGAGTTATTTCTATTATTTTATTTTTATTATCTAAAATAGCTAAATTATTAATATAATCTAAATATTTTTTAATATTTCTAGTATTATTTTTAGAATTTTTAATTAAATTATTATATAACTTTGGATTTTGCGAAAAACAATTTTTTAAAATAAATAAATGTAAACAATCCATAGTTTTTGAAAGCATAAACATCTTATTTAAAGATATGTTTGTTTTTATTAAAAAAGTACTATATATTAACATAAAAAAATATTTTAATGATTTTATAAAAAAAATATATTTATCATGTTCTATAATATCCATATTTTGAATTTTTAATCCCCAAATTTTTATTTGTTTTAAAAACCAACTATAATTTTTTTTTTTACGGCCATGACAATATATTATATATTCTTTAAATAATAAATCTTTCTTATAATCAAATAAATAATATAAACCAAGAACAGGACCTTTATATAATTTTAATATTTTTTTAATAGATATTTCTTTAATGGGAGATAAATCCACTAAAACACAATTTTTAGGTAAAAAAGATAAATTTTTAACTAATTTTGTAAAAAATTTTTTTGATATATCTAAAATAATCATTCCTATATTTTTAAATAAATAAGTAATATCATTTTTAATATATAAATTTTTTTCTTCTATATAGTCAACATTATATCCAGTAGTAATTAACATTTCTTTAAATAAAGAAATTTTTTGTTTATTATTACTAATAATTAATATTTTTGAAAAATTAGGTTTAATTTTTTTAAATATTTTTATTTTTTCATAGGAATATGATTCATTAATAATATAACGAAATATATTTTCAATAAAACTAGGTGATATTCCTTTTTTTTTTGCTTCTTTTTTTTTGGTATTAATTATAGATTTTTCTCTTTCTGGTACATAAAGTGGTAACCCATATTTATTTTTTATTAATCCGATTTCTTTTACTAATTTTAATCTTTCTGATAAAATATCTAATAATTTTAAATCTAAAATATCAATTTTATTACGTAATAAATTTAATTTATTTAACATAATTCTATAATTATACTTAATTAATTTTATTTTATAATAAACGTTTTTTAAGGATAAAATCTAATTCATTATTTATTTTATATAAAATATTTTTTGTTGTTTGTAAATTTATACATCCATCTGTAATAGATATTCCATATTTTAATCTTTTATAATTATTAATATTTAAAATTTGATTTCCTTCATTAATATAACTTTCAATCATTATTCCCATAATAGAATTATTTCCTTCTTTAATCTGTGAAATTATTGATTCAATAACTAAAATTTGTTTTTTAAAATCTTTATTAGAATTTCCATGACTACAATCTATCATTATTTTAGGTTTTAATTTTACTTTTAATAAAGCTTTTTCACATTTTAATAAATTAAATTTATCATAATTAGGTTTTTTTCCTCCTCTTAAAATAATATGACAATTTTTATTTCCTTTTGTATCAACAATACAAATTTTACCATTTTGATCTAAACTAATAAAATGATGTTCTATAGCAGATGCTTGAATTGCATTTATAGCAGAAAAAATATTACCATCTGTATTATTTTTAAAACCTACAGGAATTGTAACCAAAGATGCTATTTCTCTATGTATTTGTGATTCTACAGTACGTGCTCCAATAGCTATCCAACTTAAAAGATCATCAAGATATCCTAATGTATTAGGATCTAATATTTCTGTCGCTAATGAAATATTATTTTTGACTAATTTGATTAATAATTTACGAGCTAAATATAATCCTTTATTTATATTAAAGGATTTATCCATATAAGGATCATTAATTAATCCTTTCCATCCTAAAATAGTTCTAGGTTTTTCAAAATATACTCTCATAACAAGATATATATTATTATTAACTTTAGAAAAAGTTTTTTTTAAAAAATTACTATATTCTATTGCTTCATCAATATTATGAATTGAACAAGGACCACAAATAATTAATAATCTATGATCTTCCCCTGAAATAATATTTGATATAATTTTACGTGAATTTAATATTTGTTTTTTTATTTCTTGAGATATTGGTAATTTATCTTTTAATTCTTTTGGAGTAATTAAATATCTTTTATTTTGAAAATAATTTTCTTGCATATAAAATCCATAAATAAAATATTCTTGCACAAAAATAACATATTTATTCTATAAAATTCAATTAAATTTATTTAATTTTAAAAATTAAAAAAATATTATTTATTTTATGGTTAAAATGTTACAAAGTTTCTTTATAATAAATACTTAATTTAAATAATTAATATTTAGGAAACTAAAAATGAATAAGTTAATAAAAAAAAATATAATAGAATCTATATTATTAGATAAATTTGCAGAACATGCTTATTTAAATTATTCTATTTATGTAATATCAGATCGAGCATTGCCTCATATTGGTGATGGATTAAAACCAGTACAAAGAAGAATTATATATGCTATGTCTGAATTAGGTTTAAAATCATCATGTAAATTTAAAAAATCAGCTAGAACAATTGGTGATGTTATTGGAAAATATCATCCTCATGGAGATGTAGCATGTTATGAAGCAATGGTATTAATGGCACAATCATTTTCTTATAGATATCCATTAATAGAAGGACAAGGTAATTGGGGATCTCAAGATGACCCTAAATCATTTGCAGCAATGAGATATACAGAATCTAGATTATCAAAATATTCTAATATATTATTAAATGAAGTAGAAAAAGGTACTGTAAAATTTATATCTAATTTTGATGGAACATTATTAGAACCAAAAATCTTACCTGCATGTTTACCAAACATAATTTTAAATGGATCAACAGGAATAGCAGTAGGTATGTCAACGGATATCCCTCCTCATAATATTAAAGAAATTTCTAATGCTATAATTAAATTAATTGATTATCCTAAAATTAAATTAAATGAAATTTTAAATATAATTCAAGGACCAGATTTTCCTACTGGAAGTGAAATTATAACATCTAAAGATGAAATTTATAAAATATATGAAAAAGGTAGAGGTTCTATAAAATTAAGAGCATCATGGGAAATAAAAGATAATACAGTTATTATTACATCATTACCTTATCAAATTTCTGGAATACGGATTATTGAACAAATTACGACACAAATGAGAAATAAAAAATTACCAATGATTGATGAAATAAGAGATGAATCAGATTATGAAAATCCGACTAGAATAGTTATTGTAATTCGTAATAATTTTAATTATTTAAAAATTGAACACATTATGTGTCATTTATTTTTTCTTACTGATTTAGAAAAAAGTTATCGTATTAATTTAAATATGATAGGACTAAATAATAAACCTGCCGTAAAAAATTTAATGGAAATATTATCAGAATGGATTTTTTTTAGAAGAAAAATAGTAAAAAAACGTTTAAATTTTAATTTAAAAAAAGTAAATAAAAAATTACATGTTATTACAGGATTATTAATTGTTTATTCTAATTTAAAAGAATTTATAAAAATTATTCGTTTAAATCAATATCCTAATGATATTATTAAAAAAAAATTTAATCTTACTGATATACAAATAGAAAAATTACTTAATTTTAAGTTGCGTTCTATTTCATTTATAGAAGAAAAAAATTTAATAAATGAAAAAAAAAAATTAGAAATAGAACATAAAAAAATTGAAAAAATATTATTTTCAGAAAAAAAAATGAATTTATTATTAAAAAAAGAAATATTATTAGCAGCTAATAATTATGGTAATAATCGTCGTACAGTTTTTAAAAAAAGAAAAGAAGCAAAATTGTTAAATGAATCTGAATTAATTTCAAATGAACCTATTACAATTATTTTATCAAAAATGGGTTGGATTAGATGTGCAAAAGGTCATACAATAGATCCCTTAAATTTAAATTATAAATCAGGAGATTCTTTTTTAATTTCAGTAAAAGGAAAAAAAAATCAAACTATAGTAGTTTTAGATTCTAAAGGACGTAGTTATAGTATTGATTCAGTTTCTTTACCTGCTGCTCGTAGTAGAGGAGAACCTTTAAATGGTAAATTAAATATTGCACAAGGATCTATAATTAAAAGTTTATTAATGGAATCTAATAATCAAGAAATTATTCTCTCTTCTAGCTCTGGTTACGGTTTTATATGTAAATTTCATGATTTAATAGCATGTAATAGAAATGGTAAATTATCTATTATTTTATCAGAAAATGCTGAAATATTACCACCATTAATAATTAATAACCAAAATGATAAAATATTAGCTATATCTTCTTTAAATAAATTTTTATTATTTTCTATTAATGAAATTCCAAAATTATCTCGAGGTAGAGGAAGTAGATTAATTTTTATCGATCATAAAGATTTTATTCAAAAAAAAGATAAATTAAAGTGGATATTTCTTATTAATAAAAACTCAATAATTTATATAAAAACAAATAATAAAACATATAAATTAAAATATGAAAAGTTAAAAATTTTTTTTTCAGTTAAAGGAAATAAAGGGTTTATTTATAAAAATATAAATAATATTGAAAACATTTTTATAAAATAAAAATATTAAAATTTTCAAAATAATAATTAAAACTTTAGTATTATTTAAATATTTATATAAACTATAAAATTATTTAATTAATAACATATTTTTCATGTTACAATATTTAAAAATAAATTTAAAATTATAAAAAAACAATTATTCTATAAATAATAATATTGTTTATTTTAAATTATTTATAATTTTTTATTAATAATAACTTATTATTTAAAGTAAAATTTTTATTTTTTATTTTATTAAAAAATAAAAATTTTATTATTAAATAATATTATTATCAATATATTCATTTTATAAAAATTATAAATATATATATTTATTCATATTTTTATATTTTAAAATTTTAGGTGGTTTAATAATATGAGAGTATTGAAATTTGGTGGAACTTCTTTAAAAAATGCAGAGAGATTTTTATTAGTAATTAATATAGTTAATATTTACTTAAAAAATGAAAAAATAGCTGTTGTTTTATCTGCTCCTGCAAATATTACAAATATATTAGAAATAATGATAGATAAATCTATAAAAAAAAAAAATTATAAAAAAGATCTAATTTATATACAAAATTTTTTTATAAATTTAATTAATGATTTAAAAAAAAATATAAAAAATTTAGATATAAATATTATTAATAATAATATTAAAAAAATTATCAATAAAATTGAAAAACTTTTACATGGTATTAATTTACTTAATTATTGTCCTGATATGATAAAAGCAAAAATTTTATCACAAGGTGAAAAATTTTCCATTCTAATATTAGAATATTTATTAAAAATAAAAAAATATAAAATATTTATAATTTCTCCTAAAAAATATTTATTAGCATATGGTACTTATTTAGAATCTACAGTAGATATTAGTGTAAGTTTAAAAAATATTAGAAATATTAATTTATCTTTTTTTGATATAATATTAATGCCTGGATTTTCTGCTGTTAATAAAGAAAAAGAAACGGTTTTATTAGGTAGAAATGGATCTGATTATTCTGCAGCAGTATTAGCTGTTTGTTTAAAAGCTCAATGTTGTGAAATTTGGACTGATGTAGATGGTATATATACAGCTGATCCTAATATTATACCTAATAAACAATTATTAAAATTTATTACTTATAAAGAAGCTATAACATTAGCATATTTTGGTGCTAAAGTAATCCATTATAAAACTTTGGCTCCAATGATACAAAATAATATACCTTGTATTATTAAAAATATAATAAATCCAAAATATAGTGGAACTATAATAAATAATTTTGATGTTAATCAATACATATTACCAAAAATAAAAGGAATTACTGAATTAAAAAATATATCTATATTAAATATTAGTGGTAATAAAAATAAACAAATAAAAAGCATTATAGCACGAATATTATTTTTTGTTTTTAATTTAAAAATATCTATTTATTTTATTAATCAATCTTCAGAAGATTGTAATATTAATATTTTATTATCAAATAAAAATTTAGATAATTTGAAAATTTTATTAGAAGAAGAATTTTATTTAGAATTACAATATAAATTAATTAAATCAATTAAAATAATTAAAAATTTATCATTAATTACATTAGTTAATAATAATATTAACCATTCTACAAATATAATTTCTAAATTTTTAAATATTTTTAAAATAACAAATATAAATATATATACTATATCACAAAATATTTTTCAAAATTACATTACTGTTGCTATAAAAGAAAAATATGCAAAAAATATTATAGAATTAACATATAAAACTTTATTTCATAAAGAAAAAATATTAGAAGTATTTATAATAGGTACTGGAAGTATTGGTAGTACTTTATTAAAACAAATTTATAAAAATAAATGTTATTTTAAAAATAAAAATATTTTTTTAAAAATTTGTAGTATTATGAACACAAAAAATTTTCTATTTAATTTTAATGGCATTAAAATTAAAAATTGGAAAGAAGAAATTAAACATAATCTTAATAATACAATAGAAAATTTAATAAGAAATTATAATAAATATAAATTTATAAATCCTGTAATTATTGATTGTACTTCTTCACAAAAAATTGCAGATCAATATGTAAATTTTTTAAATCATGGTTTTAATATAATTGCTACTAATAAAAGAGCAAATTCTTCTACAATAGAATATTATAATCAAATACGTTTTACTGCAAATAAATTAAATTTAAATTTTTATTATGAAACTAACGTTGGTGCTGGATTACCAGTTATTAATACATTACAAAATATAATTAAAACAGGTGATAAACTTAATAATTTTATTGGGATCTTATCCGGTTCACTTTCATATATTTTTGGTAAGTTAGAAGATGGTATTATTTTATCTAAATCAATAAAAATGGCTCAAGAAATGGGTTTTACAGAACCAGATCCTCGAACAGATCTCACAGGAAAAGATGTAGCGAGAAAATTACTTATATTAGCAAGAGAAATTGGTTTAAAAATAGAATTAAATAATATTATTATTGAACCCATTATACCTGATACCTTCAATAAAAAAAAATCTCTTTCAGAATTTTTTAATTCTTTATCAGAATTAGATATAATTTATACAAAAAAAATTCAAGAAGCAAAAAAAGATAATAAAGTATTACGATATATTGGAAGTATAAATTCACAAGGTGAATGTAATGTAAAAATTAGAAAAGTTGATAATAATCATCCTTTCTTTAAAATAAAAAATGGAGAAAATTCTTTTGCTTTTTATACTAATTATTATAAACCATATCCTTTAGTACTTAGAGGATATGGAGCCGGTAATGATGTTACTGCAGCAGGAGTATTAACTGATTTATTGCGTTTAATTTAAATATAAGGAATTATTATTTATGATTAAAATTTATTCTCCTGCTTCTATTGGAAATATTAATGTAGGTTTTGATACATTAGGGATTGCATTATCTAGAATTGATAAAGGTATTTTAGGAGATTTAATAACAATTTCTGAATCTAATAAATTTACTTTAATTAATAAAGGTCGCTTTTCAAACGATTTACCAAAAAATAATTATGAAAATATTATTTTTCATTGCTGGACAAAATTTTGTGATAAAATTGGTAAACAAATTCCTCTAAAAATAATTTTAGAAAAAAATGTTCCTATAGCATCAGGACTAGGTTCTAGTGCATGTTCAATAGTTTCATGTTTAAAAGCAATAAATTTATTTTGTAATAACCCAATAAATAATATTGATTTACTAAAATTAATGGGAGAACTAGAAGGATTATTATCAGGAAATATACACTATGATAATATAGCTCCCTGTTTATTAGGAGGTATGAAATTAATATTAATTATTAATAAAAATAATTTAATCATTCAAAATATTCCAATTTTTAAAAATTGGCTTTGGGTTATCGCGTATCCAGGGACTGGATTATCTACTTTTTGTTCTAGAAAAGTTTTACCAAAATTATATAAAAAAGAAATTTTTATTAAACAAAGTCAATTTCTAGCAGGTTTTATTAATGCTAGTTATACAAAACAAGAATTATTAGCATCAAAATTAATGAAAGATTTTATTGCTGAACCATATAGAAAATCTTTAATACCTAATTTTGAAAAAATTTCTTATATAGCAAAAAAATTAGGCGCTTTAAGTTATGGAATTTCAGGTTCAGGGCCTACTATATTTAGTATTTTTAATAATTTGCATTTTGCATACGATATGGTTAAATGGTTAAAAAAAAATTATTTACAAAATAATACAGGATTTGTTTATATATGTAAAATTAATAATACAGGAACCCAAATTATGGAGAAAAAATGAAATTTTATAATCTTAATTATCGAAAAGAAAATATAAATTTTAATCAAGCATTAAAAAAAGGTTTAGGTAAAAATCAAGGTTTATTTTTTCCTATGAATTTACCAAAATTAAATAATAAAATAATTAAAGATCTATTAAATTTAAATTTTATAGATAGAAGTAATTATATAATTTCATTATTTTTAGATGAAAAAGAAATTTTATCAAATGATTTAAAATTACAAATTACTAAAGCATTTAATTTTCCATTATTATTAAATTTAATTGATAAAAATATTGCTTGTTTAGAATTATTTCATGGACCTACTCTAGCATTTAAAGATTTTGGGGTACGTTTTATGGCTCAAATATTAAATTTTTTTAATAGAAAAAAAAAAATTATTATTTTAACTGCTACTTCTGGTGATACAGGTGCTGCTGTTGCTCATGCTTTTTATAAAATTAAAAATATTAAAGTTGTCATATTATATCCATATAAAAAAATTTCTATTTTACAAGAAAAATTATTTTGTACATTAGGAAATAATATAAATACAATTGCGATTAAAGGTAATTTTGATGATTGTCAAAGACTTATAAAACAAGTTTTTCAAGATAAAGAACTTACAAAATTATTATATTTAAATTCTGCAAATTCTATTAATATAAGTAGAGTAATTGCACAAATATGTTATTATTTTGAAGCTTTTGCTCAAATTCCTTTAAATCAAAAAGAAAAAAAAATAATTTTTTCAGTACCTAGTGGTAATTTTGGTAATTTAACTGCTGGATTAATAGCTAAAACAATAGGATTACCTATTTATAAATTTATTGCAGCAACTAATATAAATGATACAATTCCTAGATATTTAAATAAAGGATACTGGCAACCTAAAAAAACAATATCGACACTATCTAATGCTATGGATGTTAGTATTCCCAATAATTGGCCTAGAATTATAGAAATTTTTAATAAAAACAACTGGAATTTAAATAAATTAGAATCTTGTTCTATTACAGATGAACAAACAACTAGAACAACAATAAATGTTTTTAATAAATATAAATATATTTTAGAACCTCATACAGCTGTAAGTTTTTGTGCATTAGAAAAACAAATTTTAAAAAAAGATACATTTAATGTATTTCTTGGTACCGCACATCCAGCTAAATTTCAAAATTATATTTATAAGATATTACATAAAAAAATAATATTACCTAAAATTTTAATTAATTGTATAAAAAAAAAAAATTTATCTTATATATTATCTAATAATTTTTCTGATTTAAAAAATTTTTTAATAAAAAATTATGTAATATAAATTTATTCTTAAAAAATCAATTATGCTAATAAATAAACTAACTTATAATTTTCAATATTTTGTAATATTTCAAATTTTTGCTATTACTATTAGTTGTATAGTAATATTAATATCATCATTTTTAGGAGGACATTCATATGGTTTAGATAAACAGATACCATTTGAATCAGGAGCTTATTCTTATAATATTTCTCAAATTAAAATACATATTAATTTTTATTTAATAGCAATATTTTTTATAATTTTTGATATTGAAACTTTATATTTATATTTATGGTCTGTTACTTTGAGAATATTAAAATTAGAAAGTTTATTTGAAGGAATTTTATTTATTTTTACTATTTTAGTGACTTTATTTTATTTATTTAAAATGAAAGCTCTAAATTGGAAATTTAAAAATATTTAATTAATATAAAATATATATAATAATATGAAATATACTTTACATGACATTAAAATTAATAAAAAAAATTATCCCTTAGAAAATAAAAAAAATATTAATACAGATCCTTTAAATGATCAAATTAGTAAAAATATTTTTTTAGGTAATTTAAAAAAAATTACACATCAAATTGTTAATTGGGGTAGAAAAAATTCTTTATGGCCCTACAATTTTGGATTATCTTGTTGTTATGTTGAAATGACTACATCATTTACATCTATTAATGATATTTCTCGTTTTGGATCAGAAGTATTACGAGCATCTCCAAGACAAGCTGATTTTATGGTAATAGCGGGTACTTGTTTTTTAAAAATGGCACCTATTATACAAAGATTATATGATCAAATGTTAGAACCCAAATGGGTTATTTCAATGGGAGCATGTGCTAATTCAGGAGGAATGTATGATATATATTCTGTAGTACAAGGAGTAGATAAATTTTTACCTGTAGATATTTATATACCAGGATGTCCTCCTAGACCAGAAGCATATATACAAGCATTATTATTATTACAAAAATCTATAAATTATGAAAGACGTCCTTTATCCTGGATTGTAGGAGATCAAGGTATTTATAAAGCTAAATTAAAATCATCTAATAAAATTTTTAATGCTAAAAATATTAAATTTAAATCAATAAAAAATATATAATATCACCTATTATGTGTAGGATCTATCATGAATAATTTTTTTGATAATGTGGTAAAAAAAATAGGAGATGTACATAATCAATCTTTTTCTAAAAAAAATATAGAACCTATTATAAATGAAATAAATAAAAATTTTAATTTTAAAGATTTTATTATACAAAATAATTCTACTGACAAAATGCCATTCACTATCTGGATTAAATCAAAAGATTTAATAAAATTTATAAAATTTTTTTCTGAAATAAATAATCCATATAATATGTTATATGATATGCATGGTATAGATGAAAGATTACATATTAATAAATTTAGTTTAATGAAAGAAATGGATTTTTCATTATTTTATTATTTAATATCTATTAATAGAAATTCTGATATTATTATAAAAATTCCTTTAAAAGAAAATTTTTTAAAAATTAATACTATTACAAATTTTTTTAAAAATGCTAATTGGTATGAAAGAGAAATTTGGGAAATGTTTGGAATTAATTTTATTAATCATCCCTGTTTATCACATATATTACTCCCCAAAAATTGGAATTATGGTTATCCTTTACGTAAGGATTTCCCTTTTAGAGCCACAGAATCTACACCTTATTTTTTAACAAAAGAAAAATATAAAAAAGATATTAAATCTACTAAATTTAATCCAGAAGATTTTAATCTAAAAATAAAAAATAAATTAGATGATTATATGTATCTTAATTTAGGACCAAATCACCCTTCAGTACATGGTGCTTTTAGAATAATATTACAATTATCTGGAGAAGTAATTATAAAATGCATACCTGAAATAGGATATCATCACCGAGGAGCAGAAAAAATAGCAGAAAGACAAACATGGCATACATATATACCATATACAGATAGAATTGAATATTTAGGTGGTTGTGTAAATGAAATGCCTTATATTCTTGCTATAGAAAAATTAGCTAATATTATTGTTACAGATAAAATTAAAGTTATTAGAGTAATGTTATCCGAATTATTTCGTATTAATAGTCATTTATTATGTTTATCCACTTTTATGCAGGATTTAGGTATAATGACTCCTATATTTTTAGTTTTCACAGATAGACAAAAAATATATGATATAATTGAAGCTATTACAGGAGCTAGAATGCATCCTGCATGGTTTAGAATAGGAGGATTAGCACAAGATTTACCTTACGGATGGAATTTTTTAGTTAAAAAATTATTAAGTTGGTTACCTAAAAGGTTAAATATATATAAAAAAGTAGCTTTACAAAATAGTATTTTAATATCTAGATCTCAAAATATAGCATCTTATAATCAAAAAGAAGCAATATCATGGGGAATTACTGGAACAGGTTTAAGAGCTACTGGATTAAATTTTGATGTACGTAAATGGCGTCCTTATTCTGGATATGAAAATTTTGTTTTTGAAATCCCCACCGGAAATAATATTAGCGATTCTTATTCAAGAATTTTATTAAAATTTGAAGAAATTTGGCAAAGTTTAAGTATTATTAAACAATGTTTAAATTATATGCCTGAAGGAAAACATAAAGTTGATCATCCTTTAACAACACCACCTTTTAGAGAAAGAATGTTAAACGATATAGAAACTTTAATTCATCATTTTGTTCAAGTTTCTTGGGGACCCGTAATACCTGCTAACGAATCATTTCAAATGATTGAAGCTACAAAAGGAATTAATAGTTATTATTTAATTAGTGATGGTAGTACAATGAGTTATCGAACTAGAATTAGAACACCTAGTTTTCCTCATTTACAGCAAATACCATCTGTAATTAAAGGTAGTTTAATATCTGATTTAATTACTTATTTAGGTAGTATTGATTTTGTTATGTCTGATGTAGATCGTTAAAATAATAATATTATGAAAAAAATAACTAATAAGATAAATATCTTTTTAAATGAAAAAGAATTAAAAATAATTAATAAAATTAAAAATAATTATGAATGTAATAACGCTGCTATCATTGAAATATTAATATTTTTTCAAAAAAAATATGGATGGATATCTGATAATATTATTATTCTTACTTCTAATATTTTAGATATAAATCCTTCTGAAATTGATAGTATAGCAACATTTTATAGCCAAATTTTTAGATCACCAGTAGGTAAATATGTTATTAAATATTGTGATAGTGTTGTTTGTTATATAACAAAATATGAAAAAATTTTAAAATATATTCAAAAAAGATTAAATATTAAATCAGGTCAAACAACTTGTGATCAATTATTTACTTTAATACCTATTTGTTGTTTAGGACATTGTGAAAATAGTCCTGTTATAATGATTAATGAAAAAGTTTATACTTCATTATCTATTAATTATATAAATCAAATATTGGATCATTATATTAATGAAAATCATAAAACCCAATCCAAAAACACACCCTCTAACATGGCGTATTAATAAAAATAAAACAATATTTTTAGAAAAATATATAAAAAAAGATGGTTATCAAAATTTAAAAAAAATTTTATGCCAATATACTCCTCAAGATATAATTAATATTATTAAAAAATCAAAATTAAAAGGACGAGGAGGTGGTGGATTTTATACAGGATTAAAATGGAGTTTAATTCCTCCAAAAATAGATAATAAAGAAATACGTTATTTTTTATGTAACGCAGATGAAATGGAACCTGGAACATATAAAGATCGGTTTTTAATAGAACATATTCCTCATCAATTAATAGAAGGTATAATTATTAGTGCTTTTGCTATTCAAGCTAATAAAGGATATATTTTTTTAAGAGGTGAATATACACATTGCGAAAAAATTTTAAATATAGCTTTACAAGAAGCTTATAAAATTAAATTTTTAGGAAAAAATATATTAAATAGTAATTTTAATTTTGATTTATATCTCCATACAGGAGCAGGCAGATATATATGTGGAGAAGAAACAGCTTTAATTAATTCTTTAGAAGGAAAACGTGCTAATCCACGATTTAAACCTCCATATCCAGCTATAGTTGGTTTATGGGGTAAACCTACTTGTATTAATAATGTTGAAACTATATTTAATATACCTGGTATAATTAAATATGGACCCAATTGGTATAAAAATATAACTAAAAGTAAATATGATACTGGTACTAAAATGTTAGGTTTTTCTGGAAATGTTCAAAAACCTGGATTATGGGAATTACCTTTTGGTACAACTGCTAGAGAAGTTTTAGAAAAATATGCAGGAGGAATGAAAAAAGGTTATTCATTAAAAGCTTGGCAACCAGGTGGAGCAGGTACTGGTTTATTAATAGAAAATCATTTAGATTTACCTATGGATTTTATAAATATTAGTAAAGCGGGTAGTAGATTAGGAACAGGAATATCTATAGCTATAGATAATAATATTAATATATTATCTTTAGTAAAAAATTTGGAAATTTTTTTTGCTAGAGAATCTTGTGGTTTTTGTACTCCTTGTCGAGAAGGATTACCCTGGATTGTTAAAATATTAAATAATTTAGAAAAAAAAAAGGGATCTAAAAAAGATATTATTCTTCTTAAAGAAATAAGTCAACAATTAACAAATGGAGGTTCCTTTTGTGCACATGCTCCAGGAGCTATGGAACCTTTAAATAGTGCATTAAAATATTTTTTAGATGAATTTGAATATGGAATTAATAATTAAATGTTTTGCGTATAAAAATTTTTATTTATTATATTTAATATAATTAAATTTATTTATATATACTAAAATAGTATTATGGAATTTATATTATGATTAATATTAATATAGAAGGTAAATTATATAAAGTTAATGAAAAAGATAATTTATTAAAAATATGTCTATCTTTAGGTTTTAATTTACCATATTTTTGTTGGCATCCAATTTTAGGAAGTATAGGTGCATGTCGTCAATGTGCAATTAAACAACATGATAATATTCAAAAAAAAAATGGACAAATAATTATGTCCTGTATGTCTTCACCTATTGAAGGATCATATATCTCTATTAATGATCAAGATTCTATTAATTTTCGTAAAAAAAATATTGAATTATTAATGTTGAATCATCCTCATGACTGCCCTGTTTGTAATGAAGGTGGTAGTTGTCATTTACAAGATATGACTGTTATGACTGGACATAATATTCGTAGATATAATTTTCCTAAAAGGATATATAAAAATCAATATCTAGGTCCTTTTATATCACATACAATGAATCGTTGTATTACATGTTATCGTTGTGTAAGATTTTATAAAAATTATGCAGATGGTAAAGATTTTAATGTTTTTAGTTCAAAAGATAATATTTATTTTGGTAGATATATAGATGGTATATTAGAAAATCCTTTTTCTGGAAACTTAATTGAAATATGTCCTACAGGAGTTTTTACAGATAAAACTTATAATATAAATTATGCAAGAAAATGGGATCTTCAATATGCTCCAAGTATTTGTCAACATTGTTCATTAGGATGTAATATTTTTATAGGTGAACGTTATGGACAATTATCTAATATACAAAATAGATTTCATGAAAAAATAAATCATTATTTTCTTTGTGATAAAGGTTATTTTGGCTATGGATATACTTTTTTAAAAAGTAATCCTATTTCGATAGAATATTATAAAAATAATAAAAAATTATCTTTAAACGATAAAAAAATTATTAAAAAAATTACTAGTTTAATCTTAAAATCAAAAAAAACAGTTGGTATTGGCTCTCCTAGAGCAAGTATAGAAAGTAATTTTATTTTAAAAAAACTAGTTGGAAAAAATAATTTTTATTTAGGTATTTTAGAAAATGAAAAAAAACAAATTAATTATATTATTAAAATACTGCAAGATAAAAATATATTTTTTCCTACATTATCTGAAATAGAAGATTATGATGCTATTTTAATATTAGGAGAAGATATAACTAATACTAATCCTAGAGCTGCCTTAGCAGTAAGACAAGCTATAAAAAATAGTTTGAATAATATTAAAAAATATAAAGACATTCCTTATTGGAATTCTGATGCAATTTTAAATTTTAAAAATAAATTTTTTAATCCATTATTTATAACAAGTAATGATAAAACATTATTAGATGATATTTCTGCATGGAATTATTATGCACCTACTATAAATCAATCTAAATTTGGTTTTATATTAGCTAATTATATTAGTAATAAAAATATGAATATTATTTTAAATAATAATAAATTAAAAAATAAAATTTTAAAAATAAAAAAAATATTATTAAATGCTAAAAAACCTTTAATTATTTCTGGAACTGGCTCAAGTTCTATAAAATTAATTTCTGCTTCTTATGCTATAGCCAAAGCATTAAATGAAAAAAAAAAAAATGTAGGTTTATTTTATGTATTAAATGAAGTAAATAGTATGGGAATTGGTTTAATTAAAGGTAAATCTTTATATGATTTATTTCTACAAAACAAATCTAATAATTCTATAAATATAGATACAATTATTATTATGGAAAATGATTTATATTTTTATGAGGAAAAAAATAAATTAAATAATTTTTTTGCTAAAATTCCTAATATAATTGTTTTAGATCATATTTTAACTAAAACTATGAAACAAGCTAATATAATATTACCAGTATCAAATTTTATAGAAAGTAGTGGTACTGTAATTAATAATGAATGTAGAGCACAACGATTTTTTCAAGTATATAAACCTTCTTTTTATAATAAACATAATAATAGAAAATCTAGTTGGAAATGGATATATAAAATATATGCAAAACTAAATAATTTAAATAAAAAAATTACATTAGATGATATTATTAAAAAATGTGAAAAATATATCCCCATTCTTAATGGTATTCATAAAGCATCACCTTTAGCTAATTATAAGGTATATAATAAGAAATTTGCAAGATCATCTATTAGATATAGTGGAAGAACATCTATATTATCTAATATTAATATACATGAACCTAAACAACCAGAAGATAAAGATACTATTTTTAGTTTTTCTATGGAGGGAAATTATAATGAAAATATTAATTGTACCCATATACCATTTTTATGGTCTCCTGGATGGAATTCATCTCAAGCATTACATAAATTCCAAAAAGAAATAGGAATTTCATCAAAATATGGATCAACCGGATTTAAAATTTTTCAAAAAAAAAAACATACAATAAATATAAAAAAAAATAATTATAATTATAAATTGATTAGATCTAATAAATTTATAATAATTTCACATTATACTCTATTTCATAGTAATAGTTTAATACAAAAATCATTTTTGATACAAAAATATTTTCCTAATTATTATGTTTTTTTTAATAAAAAAGATGCTAAAAAATTAGGAATTTTAACTAATAATTTAGTTGAATTACATTGTTTAAATAATATTTTTATATTACAAGCATGTATTTCGGAATTTTTACATCAAGGGTTAATTAGTATCCCATTAGGATCAAAAAAAATTCCATTATCTTTTTTAGGAAAAACTATCGAAAAAATAAAGGTATTAAAATGATTTTATTTTCTTTTTTAAACTCTATAGAACCAATATTTTTAATCAAAATAATATTTATATTATTATTATTAATAATAAGTGGTGCTTTTTTAAGTTTTATTGAACGACGTATATTAGCTTTATTTCAAAATCGTTATGGTCCTAATAGAGTTGGATTATATGGATGTTTACAAATATTAGCAGATATGATAAAAATTTTTTTTAAAGAAGATTGGACACCAAATTTTTCAAATAAATTATTATTTAATATATCTCCAATTATAGCTTTTAATACATTATTATCTGTATTTGCTACATTACCTCTTACACCTCAGTTAATGATTTCTAATTTAAATATTGGAATACTTTTTTTTTTTATGATGGCTAGTCTCTCTATTTATTCTATTTTATTTGCAGGATGGGCTAGTAATAATAAATATGCTTTATTAGGATCTATAAGAGGTGTTGCTCAAATAATTAGTTATGAAATTTTTTTAGGTTTATCCTTAATGGGAATTATATGTCAAACGGGTTCTTTTAATTTATTTGATATAGTTTATTATCAATATAAATATTGTTGGAATATAATTCCCCAATTTTTTGGTTTTATATCATTTTTTATAGCTTCTATTGCATTATGTCATAGACATCCTTTTGATCAACCAGAAACAGAGCAAGAACTTATTGATGGTTATCATATTGAATATTCTGGAATGAAATTTGGTCTTTTTTTTATTGGAGAATATATTAATATAATAGTTTTATCTTCTTTAATTGTAATTTTATTTTTTGGAGGATGGTTAGGTCCATTTTTTCCACCTATAATATGGTATTTAGGAAAAACTATTATATTTATAATATTATTTTTTTTAATAAGAGCATCTTTGCCAAGACCTCGTTATGATAACGTAATGTATTTTAGTTGGTTCATATGTTTACCATTAACATTAATTAATCTTATTATTACTGCATTTTTTATAGCATTAAAATAAAAAACAATTATATTTCAAAAAAATAATGAAAATGAAAAATTTTTTTATATATTTAATAAGTCAAATAAGAAGTCTTTTTTTAGTATGGATTAATCTTTTTAATAAAAGAGAAACTATAATGTATCCAGAGGAAAAAGTTTATTTACCACCAAGATATAGAGGAAGAATTATATTAACATCTGATTCTGATAATAATGAGCGTTGTGTTGCATGTAATCTTTGTGCAGTATCATGTCCAGTTAGTTGTATAACTTTAAAAAAAGCAGTAAATAAAAATGGCAGATCTTATCCAAAATTTTTTAGAATTAATATATCTAGATGTATTTTTTGTGGATTTTGTGAAGAATCCTGTCCTACAGGTGCCATACAATTAATTCCAGATTTTGAATTATGTGAATTTAATAGAAAGGATTTAGTATATGAAAAACATGATTTATTAAAAAAGACTCAAGGTAAATATACCAAATATAATTTTTATGATGTTTCAGGGGTAAATATTAAAAATAATTATAATAAAAAAGATAAATCTTCAAATATCGAAGTAGATATTAAAAATATATTACCATAATTTTAAATTTTAAAAAGGTGTTTTATATGGAAATAATATTTTATATTTTAGGATTTATATCAATAATTTTTACATTTTCAATTATTATTAGTATTAATCCTATTTATACATTATTATATTTTTTAATTTCATTAATTTCAATATCATGTATATTTTTTATTTTAGGAGATTATTTTGCAGGTTCATTAGAAATTATTATTTATGCCGGAGCTATTGTTGTTTTATTTACACTTGTTTTAATGGTATTAAATTATAAAAATATTAAGTTAGAAGAAAAAAAATTTTTATTAAAAAAAATATTATTTTTAATTATTATGTTCCTATTTACGTTACTATTTTTAATACTTATATTTTATATTTTAAAAATTTTATATAATAAAAAATATATTATTATTATGAATAATATTAATATTAAAGATATCGGCATAAATTTATTTACACAATATAAAATTATTGTAGAATTGATATCAATACTTTTATTATCAGGTATAGTTACTGTTTTACATATAGGAAAAATAAAATAATAATTTAAAATTATTTATTAATTTTATAAAATAAAAGAAGAATATAAAATGATACCTTTATATCATATTTTAATATTTATTATATTAATATTTATTATTGGATTAACAGGAATAATAATACGAAATAATATGTTATATATTTTAATTTGTACTGAAATAATGATAAATGCTGCAGCATTATCATGTATAATTTCTGGTAATTATTGGAAACAAACAGAAGGAGAAATTATGTATATTATATCAATAAGTATATCAGCTATAGAAACTTGTATAAGTTTAATTTTATTAATAAAATTATATTATTATAAAAATAATATTAATATTGATTCAATTAGTGAGATGAATGGATGAAATTTATTTTTTTAATTTTTTTAATGCCATTAATTAGTTTTTTTATACTATCATTATTTTCAAATAAGCTTAATAAAACTAAAATTTTAATAATTGGAGTTAGTTTTATAGGAATAAGTGCAATTATTACATTATTAATCGGATTTATTTTTATTAAAAATAATATTTTTTTATATAAACAAACTTTATGGAAAATATTAAAGATTGACTATTTATGTATTGATTTTTCTTTTTATTTAGATAAATTATCTTTAATCATGTTACTTCTGACCACATGGATAGGATTTATTATACATATTTTTGCAATTTGGTATATGAAAAATAAAGAAGGATATTCTAGATTTTTTGCATATACTAATTTATTTATTGCAAATATGATTTTATTAATTTTAGCCAATAATTTTATCTTAATGTTTTTCGGGTGGGAAGGAGTAGGAGTGTGTTCCTATTTATTAATAGGATTTTTTTATAAAAAATCAAAAAATGGATTATCTGCTATAAAGGCCTTTTTAATTACTCGTTTTAGTGATATTTTTTTAATTATTGGTATTTTTTTGATATTTAAAATATTTCATACTTTAAATTTTTTAGAAATATCAAATTTAATAACATCTTCTTCTATTTATTATAAGTCATATTATTTGAAAATAATTTCTATAATGTTAATTATAGGAGCATTAGGTAAATCTGCACAATTTCCATTAAATACATGGTTAATAGATGCTATGGCTGGACCCACACCAGTTTCTGCACTTATACATGCAGCTACTATGGTTACAGCAGGAATTTATTTAATATTACGAAATAATATATTATTTTTAATGAATGATACGCTATTTTTAACTAGTGTTATTGGATCAATAACATTATTATTATCCGGGTGGTCTGCATTAACACAAAATAATATAAAACGAATTTTAGCTTATTCTACTATGAGTCAAATTGGATATATGTTTGTAGCTTTAGGAATTCATTCCTTTCATGCTGCTTTATTTCATGTAATATCACATGCTTTTTTTAAAGCATTACTTTTTTTATGTGTTGCATCTATTATTACATCATGTAACAATGAACAAAATATATTCAAAATAGGAAAAATAAAAAAATATTTCCCTCTTATATATTATTGTTTTATATTAGGTTCTATATCTTTAGTATCTTTTCCTTTTATAACAATGAGTGGTTTTACTAAAGAAAAAATACTATATGAAATTTTAATAAATAAATATATTATATTATTTATTATTGGTATCATAGGTAGTTTTTTTACTTGTTTATATACTATCAGGATGATATATATCATATTTTACAGTAATAAAAATAATATTTCATCTATTATTATTAATAACAGTAAATTTTTACATGATTTTCCTTTAATATTATTAAGTATATTATCTAGTTATATAGGTATCAAGCTATTACCAATAAAAAATAATATTTTTTTACCTAATAAAATATTACTAAATAATCATATATATAATCATATATTAGAAATATCATCTATTATAATATTTATTATTAGTTTTATGTTATATATATTATATGTTCAAAAAAATATTTTTATTAATAAGATAATTAAAGAATATTATTATAGATTTTCTTTTATAAATAATTTTTTTCTAAATGGATGTTATATAGATTTTATATATAAAAAAATTTTTGTAAATATATTTACAAAAATATTATCAATTATAAAAAATGATCCTATTTCTAAATTTATAGATTTTTTAACAATAAAAATAATAAATCAAATAGGTAATATATTATTAATAAGTCAAAACGGATACATTCGTTGGTATATATCATTAATATATTTAGGAGTAATATTTATTATATTATATTTAATAATATTAATTAATAATTAATTGATATTAAATTTATAATATAATTAATATTTTTATTAAAATAATAGAATATGCTTAGGAAATTTTATGTTATTACCCTGGTTAATATTAATTCCTTTTATTAGCGGTTTAATTTGTTGGCAAAGTGAAAAAATAAATTTTAAATTACCTCGTTGGATATCTTTAATTTCAATTAGTTGTATTTTTATATTATCATTTTTAGAATATTTTATATATAAAATTTATTTTAATAAAAAAATATTATTTATATATCCGATATGGATATCAGAATTTATATTAAATTGGATTCCTCGATTTGGCATTCATTTTCATTTAGCAATAGATGGATTATCATTATTAATGATTAATCTAACTGGATTATTAGGTATAATGGCAGTTATATGTTCTTGGAATGAAGTAAAAAAATGGCATGGTTTTTTCCATTTAAATTTATTATGGATTTTAAGTGGAGTTATTGGAGTGTTTTTATCTGTAGATATGTTTTTATTTTTTTTATTTTGGGAAATTATGTTAATACCTATGTATTTTTTAATATCTTTATGGGGTCATAAAGGAAAAATAGGACATAGTCGTATAAAAGCAGCTACTAAATTTTTTATTTATACTCAATCTAGTGGTTTATTAATGTTATGTGGAATTTTATCTTTAGTTTTTTTAAATCAAAAATTAACTGGTATATTAACTTTTGAATATAGTTCTTTACTAAATAATCATTTAAATCTAAAAACAGAATTTTTATTAATGTTATCTTTTTTTATTGCTTTTGCTGTTAAAATGCCTATCATTCCATTTCATGGATGGTTACCTGATGCACATAGTCAAGCTCCAACAGCTGGTTCAGTAGATCTTGCTGGTATTTTATTAAAAACAGCTGCTTATGGTTTATTAAGATTTACTTTACCATTATTCCCTGTATCATCTTTAAAATTTTCATTTATTGCCATATTATTAGGAATATCTGGTATATTTTATGGTTCTTGGATGGCTTGTATACAATCTGATATAAAGAAAATTATAGCATATACATCCATATCCCATATGGGTTTTATTTTAATGGGGATTTATAGTCATAATAAAATAGCCTATCAGGGTGTCATAATACAAATGATATCACATGGTATTTCCGCCGCAGCACAATTTATTCTTTGTGGACAAATATATGATAGGTTAAAAACAAGAAATATTAAATTAATGGGAGGTATTTGGGACAAAATAAATATATTACCAAGTACATTTTTATTTTTTGCTTTAGCTAGTATTGGAATACCTGGTACAGGAAATTTTATAGGAGAATTTTTAATTTTATTAGGTACTTTTTATTCATATCCTATATGTGCAAGCATTGCTTCTTTTAGTTTATTATTTTCTAGTATTTATTCTTTAAATATGATACAGAAAATTTTTTATGGTCCTAAAACTAAAATAAATATTTTTATAAAAAAAATATTTTTAAGAGAAAAAATTATTACTTTTATACTTATAATTTTATTATTAATTTTAGGGTTTTATCCACAAATTATTTTAAATATATCAGACACGACTATAAATGGTATTTATAATAGAATTATAATAACTAATTATAAATAAAATTTATATTTAATTTTAAATAAATTTATCAAATAAAATAGAATTTTTTTATGACTAAATCATTAATACCTTTAATTATTATTATTACATTATCAATATTTTTATTAATAAAAATATCAATTAAACGTAACAATTTAACAAGTTTAATTATTACAATTTCAGGATTTATATTAACAATAATATCTATTTTTTATACTAAAAATAATCATTTCCCAGTAAATTATCTGTTTTCAAATGATACATATTCAACTTTTTATATAATTATATTACTTTGTAATAATATAGCAACATGTATAATATCATATAAATGGTTATCTATTTTAAAATATCAAGATGAATTTTATTTATTAACTATAATATCTACAATAGGTAGTATAGTTTTACTAAATTCAAATAATTTTATTTCTATGTTAGTTGGTATTGAATTAATATCTATACCTATATTTGGATTAATAAGTTATAATATCAAACAAAAATATTCATTAGAAGCTAGCATTAAATATGTAATTTTATCCACAATAGCTTCATCATTTATAATATTAGGAATATCTTTTATTTATTTAGATAATGGAAGTTTAAATTTTATATTTTTATTAAATCATTATTTATTTTATAAAAATTTTTTGATAAATTACTTAACTATGATTGGTTTTTGTTTAATTTTAGTAAGTATAAGTCTAAAATTATCAATAGTACCATTTCATCTATGGACTGCTGATGTTTATCAAGGAGCTCCTACAATTGTAACTATATTTTTAACTACATTTAATAAATCATCTCTTTTTATATTTTTAGTAAAATTTTTAATTTATTTTTCTCAAATTAATAATAATAAATTTTTTTTATATAAAATATTAATTTTATTATCAATATTATCTATAATATTTGGTAATTTAATGGGAATTAAAACAAAAAATAATATTAAACGTTTATTAGCATATTCTTCTATAACCCATATTGGCTATATGTTTACAATTCTTATTTATAATCAAAAATACATAACACATATTTTTTCATTAGAAATGATGAGTATATATATTATTGGATATATAATAAATAATTTAGTTGTTTTAGGAATAATAAATTTATTTACAAGTTTAAATTATCAAGAAAAAAATACAGATAAATTATATTATTACCGTGGTTTATTTTGGTATGATCCAATACTTACTATTATATTAACAATAATGTTATTATCTTTAGCAGGTATTCCTTTAACTATAGGTTTTATTTCTAAATTTTATCTAATAGCATTAAGTATAAAAATTAAAATATGGTATTTAACCGCTATTATTATATTAGGAAGTTCTTTAGGATTATATTATTATTTACGTATTATTATTAGTTTATATTTAATACCATCTAAAATAAATAAAAATTTATATATTTCGACAATAAAAAATAAAAAATATTATTTTTATATTAAAAACTTATTTTTATTATTAACAATAATAACAATTATATTAGGTATATATCCTGAATTCATTATTAAATTTATTCATAGTTTAATTTAATATTAAATTTTATTTATAAAAAAAATATTTTTTTATTATCTTTAATAATATTTTAATTATTACAAATAATAAAAAAATATATAAAAAATATTTCATAATTTTAATAAAATTTTTTATCCAAGTAGATATAATTTCACCAAAAAAATATCCTGTAATAGTAAAAAAAATAGCCCAAATAATAGCACCAATAATATTTAATAAAAAAAATTTTATATTAGAAATATTAGAAATCCCCATTGTAATTGGACTAATTAATCTAAAACCATAAATAAATCTTGTAATAATAATAAATATGTAAGGATAATTTATAATTAATTTATGATATTTTTGAATTTTTAAATTATAATTTTTGAAGAAAGATAAAAATTTTTTATTATATTTTTTACCTATAAAAAAAAGTACTTGATTGCTTATTACAGATCCTATAATAGTAATAAAAATAATTTTGTGTAAAAATAAAATTTTTTTATGAGCTAACATTCCAGCAATAATAATAAATGTTTCCCATTCAATTAATGATCCTAAAAATATAATAAAATAACCATATTGATTTATTATTTTAGTAATATTTATATTAAACATATTTTATATCACATTTATAAAATAAGTATTTAATATTTTATATTTATTAAAAAAAAAGAAAATAATTAGGTGAGAAGGGGATTCGAACCCCTGATATGTTACCATATACATACTTTCCAGGCATGCGCCTTAAGCCACTCGGCCATCTCACCATAATTTAATAATAAATATTGTCAAAATATTAATAATATAATAATATTATATACTATGTTAGAAAAAAAAAAATTAAAATTTAATTTTTTATTTTATGATTATGAAACTTTTGGATTAAATCCTAAAAAGGATAGAATTGCACAGTTTGCGTGTATACGTACTGATATAGATTTTAAAATGATAGAATCACCTATAGTACTTTATTGTAAAGTACCTAATGATTATTTACCTGATCCTCAAGCTATTACTATTCATAATATTAGTCCTTGCATAGTTAATTTAAAAGGGCTTAAAGAAAATGAATTTGCAAATTATATTAATCAAATATTTTTATATCCTAATACTTGTATTTTAGGGTATAATAATATTAATTTTGATGATGAATTTAGTAAATTTTTATTTTATCGTAATTTTTATGATTCATATAGTTGGTTTTGGAAGAATAATAATAGTCGCTGGGATATTTTAAATTTAGTTAGAGCTTGTTATGTATTAAGACCAAATGGTATTTTATGGCCAAAAATTAATAATATACCAGTATTTAATCTTGAAAAAATGGCTATATCTAATAATATAATAACACACTATAAACCACATGATGCATTATCTGATGTATATACAACAATATCTATCGCTAAATTAATAAAAAAAAAACAACCATTGTTATATAAATATTTTCTAAAATATAGAAATAAAAAAGAACTAATAAAGATTATAAATTTATCAAAAATTCAAATTTTGATTCATATTAGTAATATTTATAAAAATAAAGATAATAATATAAACTGTATTACACCTTTATTTTGGCATCCAAAAAATAAAAATATATTAATTACTTTTAATTTAATAAAAAGTATTCATAATTTTTTAGAAATTTTACAAAATAAAAATAAACTAAATAAAAAAAATATTTTTTCATACATACAATATATTAATTTTAGTAAATCTCCATTATTAATACCAATTAATATTTTAAAAAAAACAGATGTTCAACGATTAAATTTTAATATTATATTTTACATAAATAATTTTATAGAACTTAAAAAAAATTTTTTAAAAATAAAAAATTTTATTAAATTTAATTTAATTAACTTGCAAAAAGTATATGATGAAACTAATATTGATAATGTAGATGAGCAATTATATAAAAATTTTTTTCCATATGAAGATATATTAAAATTTAAACAAATACATAATAAAAAATCTATTAAAATAAATTTTAATAAATTATCTTTTAAAGATAAAAGAGCTAATATTTTATTTTTTAAATATAGAGCAAGAAATTTTCCATGTACTTTAAATAAAGAAGAAAAAAAAAAATGGAATATATATCAAAAAAATATTTTTAATAAAAATTTTCTTAATAATTATATTTTAAAAATAAAAAAACTTTTAAAAAATCAATTTTGTAAAAAAAAAATTTTAATTTTAAAAAATTTATTAAAATATATAAAAAACTTATGAAAAATTTTAACTAAATATATGTCCTAGTTTTATATGTTTAGTATTTAAATAATTATAATTATAAAAATTATAATTTGTAATTAAAGGAATTCTATCTATAACATTTATCCCTTTTTTTTTTAAAATATTAATTTTATAAGGATTATTTGTTAATAATTTAATATTTAAAATACCTAATATTTTTAATATATTTATACAAGAAATAAAATTTCTTTCATCTGCATGAAAGCCTAATTTATAATTTGCTTCTACAGTATCTAAACCTCGATCTTGTAAATTATATGCTTTAATTTTGTTTAAAAGTCCAATATTTCTTCCTTCTTGTCTATGATAAATTAAGATGCCACAATTAGCCTTAGAAATTTTTTCCAAGGCTAATTGTAATTGTAAACCACAATCACAACGTAAACTAAAAAAAGCATCTCCTGTTAAACATTCTGAATGTATTCGAGTTAAAATAATTGAATTTTTATGTATTTTTTTTAATCCATGTATTAATGCAATATGATGTTTACCTGTATTTATTTCTTCAAAACCAACTATAATAAATTTACCCCATTTTGTTGGAAGTTTTGCCCTAGATACTTCTTTTATATTCATAATATATTACCTATAAAAATTAAAATTTATAAAAAATAAATATTTTATTAAAAAAAATAATATTTTTATAATATTTTTTTATAAAAGAAAATACTTTATTATATTGAATTTTTTATTAAAATAATTTATTTATATAATAAACTATTATTTTTAGGAATTATATGAATTTATTAAAGTCATTAACGACAGTGAGTATAATTACATTATTTTCCAGATTATTGGGTTTTATTAGAGATAGTCTTATTGCAAAAGTTTTTGGAGCAGGAGTTTATAGTGATTCTTTTTTCATAGCTTTTAAATTACCTAATTTATTACGCCGTATATTTGCAGAAGGAGCATTTTCTCAAGCTTTTACTCCAATATTAGCAGAATATAAAAATAAACGAAGTAAAAAAGATACAAAAAATTTTATTGCTTCTACATTAGGAATATTAATTATTATACTTTCTATAATAGTAATATTAGGAATATTATTTTCTTCTTTAATTATTTCTATAATTGCTCCTGGATTTGTTAATACAGATTTTAAATTAAAATTGACATCAAAAATATTAAAAATGACTTTTCCTTATATATTATTAATATCATTAGCTTCATTAGCAAGTTCAATTTTAAATATTTGGAAAAATTTTTTTGTACCAGCTATAACTCCTATTTTATTAAATTTAAGTATGATTCTATTAATTATTATTTTTCCTAATATGTTAGATCCTTCAATTTTAATTTTAGCATGGGCAGTATTAATTGGAGGATTATTACAAATTTTTTATCAATTAATTTATTTAAAAAAAATAAATATGTTGATTTTTCCTCATTTTAAAAATTTTGATAAAGGAGTATTAAGAGTTTTTCAAAAAATGGGGACAGCTATTATTGGAGTTACAACTACACAAATATCTTTATTAATTAACTCTGCTTTTTCATCTTTTTTAATTACAGGATCTATTACTTGGATTTATTATGCTGATCGTTTAATGGAACTACCTGTAAGTATGTTTGGAATAGCATTAACAATAGTATTATTACCTGCTTTAACTGATGCTTATACTCAAAATAAAGAACGCGAATATAATCAATTAATTGATATTGGATTACGTTTATGTTTTTTATTAATAATTCCTAGTTCTTTAATTTTAGGTTTTTTATCAAAACCATTATTAATTTCTTTATTTCAATATGGAGCTTTTACATATTTTGATGTATTAATGACTCAAATAAATATTATTATATATTCAATAGGACTTATATTTTTAATAATTGCTAAAGTCTTAGCTATAGGATTTTATGCTAGACAAGATGTTAAAACACCTGTTAAAATTAACATAATTGTTTTAATTATTACTCAATTATTAAGTCCTTTTTTTATTTTTTTTTTACATCATATCGGATTTTCTATAGCAATATGTTTTGCTGCATTTTTAAATGTTATTTTGTTATTTAATAAATTAATTAAAAAAAATATTTATAAACCAGAATCTGGTTGGTTAAAATTTTTTTTTCGTATTATCACAGTAACAATTATTTTAAGTATAATTTTATTATTTATATCTAATATAATTTCTGAAAAATGGTTAATTTTATCTCCTTTTAAAATACGTATATTTTTTCTATCAAGTATTTGTTTTCTTATTTTTTGCTTATATATATTTATATTATTTTTATTAGGGTTTCGTTTACAAGATTTTTCCTCACAAAATATGGTAAAATAATTCATATTTTAAATATATATTTAATTGAGCTTAAAATATTTTTATTTAAAATATTTAAAACTTATTTTTAAAAGTTAACTTGTATATATTAAAATTTATTTATATTTTAAAATAAATATATAAAAACTATATTTTAGGTTGTTATATGATAACAAAACAGAACTTAATACATTTTAAGTGTATTAAAAATATTTATAAAGGTTTATATTTAACAAAAAATGCTTTTTTACAAATAAATAAAATAATAAAAAAATATAATAGTAAAGGAATAACATTATTTTTAAAAAAATCTGGTTGTTTTGGTTTTAAATATAAATTTCTTTTAGTAAAAGAAATACCTAATAATGATATTTTATTTAAAAAAAAAAATATATATATTTTTATAAATAATAAAAATATTATTTTTATAGATGGTACTGTTATTGATTTTACAAAAAATAATTTCAGTCAATCATTTGAATTTTATAATAAGAAAATTAAACAATTTTGTGGATGTAAAAAAAGTTTTAATATTAATTAAAAGAATAAATAATATGAATAATAATGTAAAATATTTTAGAAAACAAAAAAAAATATATAAAGAAGGATTTTTTACTAAATTAAAAAATGAAAAATTTATTCCTGGTATTAATTTAGATATAATACATAAAATATCTAAAATTCGTAATGAACCAAAATGGATGTTAAATTTTAGATTACAAGGATATTATTCATGGATAAATAAAAAAGAACCTCATTGGTTAAATGGTTTTTATAAAGAATTAAATTATCAAAATTATGTATATTATTCTGCTCCTTTATATGATATAAAATTAAATAATGATATTAAAAATAAATATTTAACATCTGCAGTAAAAAAAACTTTTAACAAATTAAATATTCCTATAGAAAATAATTCTAATATAGCTGTAGATGCTATTTTTGATTCTGTATCAGTTATTACAACAAACCAAAAAAAATTATTAAATAAAGGAATTATTTTTTGTTCATTAAATAATGCTATAAAAAATTATCCTGAATTAGTTCAAAAATATTTAGGTTCTGTAGTTCCTGCTAATGATAATTTTTTTGCGGCATTAAATGCTGCTGTCGCTTCTGATGGTACTTTTATTTATATTCCTAAAAATACATATTGTCCTATAGATTTATCTACCTATTTTAGAATTAATGAAAAAAATATAGGACAATTCGAACGTACTATTTTAATTGCTGATGAAAATAGTTATGTTAATTATATAGAAGGTTGTTCTGCCCCAATTAGAAATAATACTCAATTACATGCAGCTGTTGTTGAAGTAATTTTACATAAAAATGCTCAAGTTAATTATTCAACAGTACAAAATTGGTTTGCAGGAAATACAAAAAATGAAGGAGGAATTTTAAATTTTGTTACCAAAAGAGCAATATGTAAAGGAGAGAATAGTAAAATGTCTTGGACACAATCAGAAACAGGAGCAGCAATTACATGGAAATATCCAAGTGTTATTCTAGAAGGAGATAATTCTAAAGGAGAATTTTTTTCTGTTTCATTAACTAATGGAAAACAACAAGCTGATACTGGTACTAAAATGATACATATAGGTAAAAATACAAGATCAAAAATTATTTCTAAAAGTATTTCTACTGAATATAGTAAAAATACTTACCGTGGATTAGTTTATATTAATAAATCCGCAGAAAATTCTCGTAATTTTACTCAATGTGATTCACTTTTAATCGGTTCTAAATGTAGTACACATACATACCCTACTTTAAAAATATTAAATAATACTGCACAAGTAGAACATGAAGCTACTACTTCTAAAATTGAAGAAGAACAAATATTTTTTTGTTTACAAAGAGGATTAAATATTGAAAATGCTATTTCTCTTATTGTCAATGGTTTTTGTAAAGAAGTTTTAGTTAAATTTCCATTAGAATTTGCAGTTGAAGCACAAAAATTATTATCTATTCATTTAGAAGATAGTATAGGATAATATAATATATTAATAATTATTATCAATAAAAAATTATGTTAAAAATTAAAAATTTACATGTTTATATAAATAATAAAATTATTTTAAATAAATTTAATTTAAATATAAATCCAGGAGAAATTCATGCAATTATGGGTCCTAACGGATCAGGCAAAAGTACATTATCCTATGTATTATCTGGAAAAAAAGAATATTTAGTTTCTAAAGGAGAAATATATTATAAAAATGAAAATTTATTATTTATGGAACCTGAAATTAGAGCTAGAAAAGGAGTTTTTGTATCTTTTCAGTATTTAATTGAAATACCAGGAGTAAGTAATAATTTATTTTTATATAATTCTTTAAAAGCAATAAAAAAACATAAAGAAAAAAAAGAATTAGATAGATTTACTTATAATCAAATTATTAATGAAAAAGTTAAAATTTTAGGAAAATCAAAAGATTTCTTACAACGTCCTGTTAATGTTGGTTTTTCCGGAGGTGAAAAAAAAATTAATGATATATTTCAAATGTTTGTATTAGAACCTAATTTATGTATTTTAGATGAGATCGATTCTGGATTAGATATAGATGCTTTAAAATTAGTATGTAAAATAATTAATATTATGAAAAATAAAAATAGATCTTTTTTAATTATTACTCATTATCGACGTATTCTTGATTATATAAATCCTGATTATATTCATATTTTATATAATAAAAAAATTGTAAAATCAGGAAATTTAAATATTATTTCTCATTTAGAAAAAAATGGTTATGGGTATTTCAATGAAAAATAATATTTATATACAACTCAAAAATATTTATAAATTACATAAAAAATATCATTTTTCTAAACAAATAGAATCTAATTGGTTAAAATTTAAAAATTTATTCAAAAATAAACAATATGATGACAATAATAATTTTTTTTTAAAATATATTAATAATAATATATTAAAAAATAATCAAAAATTTTCTATAGATATAAATAAATTTAAAAAATTTTTATTAAAAATAGATGCCGTTATGTTATGTTTTATTAATGGGAAAATAGATAAAAATTTTAGTAATATAAATAACTCATATTATGAAATAAGTATAAAAAAACATAATACTACTAATTTTAAAAATACTTTTTTTAAAAATAATATTTATACATATTTATCTGAATCCCTAACAAAAGAATTTATATTTATTAATATTAATAATAAAAAATATATTAAACCACTTTATTTAGTTTATTTTAATGAAAACAATAAAAATAATAAAAATAATGAAATTTTTATATCAAATTATAGAAATTTTATTTATATAAATAATATCTATCCTATAGTTTTAATAGAACACCATATTAATACAAAACAAATATATTTTAATAATATTTATAATACTTTAGTTTTAGGTAATAATTCTCAATTAGAATATTATAAATTTACTACAAGTAAAAATCATAGTAAAAATTATTGTATTATTAATAATGAATTTTATCTATATAAAAATGTTTATTTTAAAAAATATGATTTATTAATGTCTAATAAATATATAGAACAAAATAATAATTTTCAATTTGTAGATAAAAAATCAAAGTTAATATATAAAAGTATATCGTTTGCTAAAAATAATAATTTTATAAAATTAAATAATTATGTAGAACATAATGCAAAAAATTGTTATAGTACTCAAACACATAAAGCAATAACATTAAATAATGCAATTATTAATTTAATTGGTTTATTAAAAATAAATAAATACGCTATAAAAACAAATGGACAAATAAATTATAATAGTTTACTATTAAGTAAATTTTCAAAAATAAATATACAGCCAGGATTAGATATCCTAAATAATAATGTTAAATGTACACATGGTGTGTGTACAGGTAAATTAGATTATAATCAAATATTCTTTTTAAGAATGAGAGGAATAAGTTTTAAAAAAGCACATCAAATATTACTTATGTCATTTATACTAGATTCTTTAAAAGAAATTAATTATAATAATTTAAAAAAAGTTTTTTTAAAAAAAATATCACGTTATTTATCAGTAGAGAATTTTTTTAATGACTTTTAATATAAAAAATATTAGGAAACAATTTCCTATTTTATTTAATAAAATTAATGGTAAAAAAATTATTTATTTAGATAATGCAGCTACTGTACATAAACCTAAAAAAGTAATTTCAGCATTAAATTATTTTTATAAAAATGAATATTCTTCAGTAAATAGGAGTATATATAGTTTAAGTATAAATACAACAAATAAAATGGAAAAAATACGTCATAAAGTAGCAAGATTTATTAATGCAAAATATAATGAAGAAATTATTTTTACTAAAAGTACAACAGAAAGTATTAATTTAGTTGCAAATACTTGGGGTTTAAATAATATATTATCACATAATAATATTATTATTTCTGAAATGGAACATCATTCAAATATTATTCCTTGGAAAATATTGTCTAAAAAAATAGGTTTTAGTATACGTATAATTCCATTAAATAAAAATGGAAATTTAAAATTAAATAAAATTAATAATTTAATTGATAAAAATACTCGTTTAATATCAATTACATATATTTCAAATATATTGGGAACTATAAATCCAGTTAAAAATATAATTAAATTAGCAAAAAAAAAAAATATTATAACTTTAATTGATGGTGCTCAAGCAATTGCAAATAGAAAAATTGATGTTCAAGATTTAAACTGTGATTTTTTTGTTTTTTCTGGTCATAAAATTTTTGGACCTACTGGGATAGGTATATTATATGGGAAAAAAAAAATATTAGAACTTATGCCTCCATGGCAAGGTGGCGGAGGTATGATTATAGATATATATAAAAATAAATTTATTTGGGAAAAAATTCCTTGGAAATTTGAAGCTGGCTCTCCTAATATATCGGGAATTATAGGATTAGGAGTTGCATTGTCATGGTTTATGTCATTTAATATAAACGATATAATTAATCATAATAAATTTTTAACAAAATATACTTTAAAAAAACTTAATCTTATATCAAATATTAAGATTTTTGGGCAAAAATATTCTAATAATAATCGAATAGGTATAATTGCATTTAATTTAGGAAAATATCATTCTTATGATATAGGTAGTTTTTTGGATCAATATGGTATTGCTATTCGTACTGGTCATCATTGTTCTATACCTATTATGAAATATTTTAAAGTTCAATCAATGTGTAGAATTTCTTTTTCTATATATAATAATTTAAATGATATTAATTTTTTTATAGAAAAATTAAATTATATAAATAACTTATTAAGTAAATAATTATGTCACATACTATACCTAGTATAAATAAAATTAAAAATAATTTTATAAGTTGTAATAATTGGGAAGAAAAATATTTATATATAATTGAGTTAGGTAATCAAATTCCTAATTTATCAAAAAAAGAATATTCTTTAGAAAATTTTATACCAGGATGTCAAAGTAGAGTATGGATTTCGATAAAAATTAATTCTAATAATTATGTAAAATTTAAAGGTGATAGTGATTCTGCCATAGTTAAGGGTTTATTAATGATAATTTTTATTTTTTATAATAAAAAAACTTCCAATGAAATTATTTCTTTTGATATTCAATCATGTTTAAAAAAATTATCTTTTAATAAATATTTAACTTCTTCTAGAATACAAGGAATTAATATTATTCTAAAAACAATTAAAAATAAATTAAAAAAATTAATACTTATTAAAACAAATAAATATTATATAATATAAATTTTATTGTTTATTAAATAAAATAATGTAGGAAATATAAATTTTATGAAAAAAACAAAAATAGTTTGTACTATAGGTCCTAGTTCTGAATCAGAAAATATTTTATCAAATTTATTAAATTTAGGCATGGATGTTGCTAGATTAAATTTTTCACATGGAACTCATAATGATCATCAAAAACGTATTAATACTTTAAAAAAAATTATAAAAAGAACAGGTAAAAATGCAGCTATTTTATTAGATACAAAAGGTCCCGAAATACGTACTATGAAATTATATAAAGGAAAAGATGTATATTTATATTCTGGAGAAAAATTTATTTTAACTACTGATCAATCAATTATTGGAAATAATAAACATGTTGCTATTACTTATCCTTATTTAATTAATGATTTAAATATAGGTGATAAAATATTAATAGATGATGGTTTGATAGCAATGGAAGTATTAGAAATTATTAATAATAAAATTATATGTAAAATATTAAATAATGGAAAATTATCAGAAAATAAAAGTATTAATTTACCTGGAGTATCAATAAAATTACCTTCTTTATCTGAAAAGGATAAATATGATTTAATTTTTGCATGTAAAAATAAAATAGATTATATTGCTGTATCTTTTGTTCGTAAAAAACAAGATATTTTAGAAATAAAAAATTTTTTAAAAATATATAACGGAAATAATATTCAAGTTATAGCAAAAATTGAAAATCAAGAAGGATTAAATAATTTTGATGAGATTTTAGAAGTAGCTGATGGAATCATGGTTGCTAGAGGTGATTTAGGAGTAGAAATTCCTGTGGAAAATGTTATTTTTGCTCAAAAAATGATTATTAAAAAATGTAATTTTTTCGGTAAAATAGTAATAACTGCAACACAAATGTTAGATTCTATGATAAAAAATCCAAGACCAACTAGAGCAGAAGCTGGTGATGTAGCTAATGCTATTTTAGATGGAACAGATGCCGTTATGTTATCAGGGGAAAGTGCTAAAGGAAAATATCCATTAGAATCAGTATCTATTATGTCTACAATTTGTGAAAGAACAGATATTACAATGACTAATAGAATTAATTTTTATGATAATATAGATATGAGTATTACAGATGCAGTATGTCGTAGTGCAGTAGAAATTGCCGAAAAATTAAAAACTCCTTTAATAATTGTTGCTACTCAGTTAGGAAAATCAGCAAAATCAATAAGAAAATATTTTCCTAAGGCAATAATTTTAGCTTTAACTACAAATAAAAAAACTGTAAAACAATTAATTTTAAGTAAAGGCATAATACCTAAGTTAGTGGATAAAATATCATCTACAGATGATTTTTATATTATAGGTAAAAAAGTTGCTTTAGCTAGTAAATATGCTGTAAAAGGAGATGTTATTGTAATGGTTTCTGGTGCGCTAGTTCCTAGCGGAACAACTAACACAACTTCTGTTCATATTATATAATTTATATTTTTTTATTAAATAAAAATTTTAAAAAATTAACTTTTTCTAATTCTTTTAATAGAATTATTTAAATATTTAATTACAAAATTAATTTCTTCTTCAGTAGTAAATCTTCCAAAAGAAATACGAATAGAACTTTGTATTAAATTTTTTGTTAATCCTAAAGCTTGTAAAACATGAGATATATTATATTTATTTGTATTACATGCAGAAGAAGATGATACAATAATATTTTTCATTTCTATCATAAGAATTTTATTAAAAACATTTTTAAAACCTAAATTAATAATATATGGAGAACTATTTTTAAAATTACCATTTAAATATATACCAGAAATATTTTTTATACCATTCCATAATTTTTTTTTTAATACTTTTATCCTTTTTTTTTCTTTTTTTATTTCATCATTAGCAATACTTAATGCTTTTGACATACCAATAATTTGATGAGTAGCTAAAGTACCCGATCTTAATCCTTTTTCTTGTCCACCTCCATGTAATAATGGAATTAAATTTATTTTAGATTTATTTTTTTTTATATATAAAACACCAATTCCTTTTGGTCCATAAAATTTATGAGCAGAAAATGATAATAAATTAATATTCATTTTTTTTAAATTTAATGAATATTTTCCTACACTCTGTGTAGCGTCTACATGAAAAAATATATTTTTTTTTTTACATATTTTTCCAATAGTTTTTATATCATTAATTGTTCCTATTTCATTATTAATATGCATTATAGAAACTAAAATAGTTTTTTCTGTAATTTTTTTCTCTAATGAATGTAAATTTAAAATACCATTATTTAAATTTTTTATATATATAATTTTTATTCCTAATTTTTTTATAAAATTACAAGTTTCTAATACAGATTTATGTTCAAGTATACTTGTAATAACATATTTTTTATTAGAAGTAAGATAATTATATATAATTCCTTTAATAGCTAAATTAATAGATTCAGTTGCACTAGATGTAAAAAATATTTCTTCTTTTAAACTTCCAATAATATTTGCTATATTTATTCTAGCATTTTCTATTTCATTTTTAGCTTTTATACCTAAATAATTTGAAGAAGATGGATTACCAAATATTCCTTTTATAGTAAGATATTTACTCATTTTATTTAAAACTCTTTTATCAATAGGAGTTGTGGAAGCATAATCCAAATAAATTAATTTTTTCATAATTTAATAAAATTATATTTAATTTAAATATTTTAAAAAAAATTTATAAATTCATAATAAATAATATATATTATTTATTAAAAAAATAATATTATTTATATTTAAAATACAAATATTGTAAATAAATTAGGATTTTTTATGAAAAAAATATCTTTAAAACAAAACACAATATTTATTTTTGATTCTGGTTTAGGTGGAATTACAATTTTTAATTATATAAAAAATATTTTTTTTAATATAAATTTTATTTATTTATTAGATAATAAATATTTTCCTTATGGAAATAAATCAAGTAATTTTATTTTAAAACGTTTAATTAAAATATTAGAAAAAATTTCGAATAATTATAATATTTCATTAGCAATTATTGCATGTAATACTGCTAGTGTCTCTAGTTTACCTAATATAAGAAATTATTTTAATTTTCCCATTATTGGAGTTACTCCTGCTATTGATTTAGCTATAAAAAAAACAAAAAATAATGTAATTGGTCTTTTAGCTACTCATACAACTATAAAAAATAATAAAATTAAAGAAAAAATTAATTTTCTAAAAAAAAAATATGAAATAAAAATAATATCATCTTCAAAACTAGTTTTTTTAGCAGAAAAAAAATTATTAGGATATAAAATTGTTATAAATGATATAAAAAAAATTTTTAATTCTTGGTTTAATCTTACAATATTTCCAGATACTATAATTTTAGGTTGTACACATTTCCCATTAATTTTAAATGAATTAAAAATTATTTTTCCACAAAATACATATTTTCTAGATTCAAAAAAAAATATTGTTTTAAAATTTAAAAAAAACATAAATTCTAATAAAACAATTCTAAAAAAAAAAAATAATATTATTTTTTATACAAAAAAAAATAAATATATAAATAAAATAAAGATTTTATTTTTAAATCAAGGTTTTAAAGATATTTTAAATCTTAAAATATAAAATATTTTAATTATATATAAAACTTAAATAAACTACTTGACTATTTATTATAAATATGTAAGATAGTTAATATTGTTTTATAGTTCTTTAAAAATTTATAAAAAACTTTTAAGGGCACTCTTGAAAAGAGTATCTATAAATTTATAGATTTATAAATTTTAAATTTATAAATTTTTTTATTAAAGTTTTATGTCAAAAATTGAAGAGTTTGATCATGGCTCAGATTGAACGCTGGCGGCAAGCCTAACACATGCAAGTCGAGCGGCAGCGAAATAAAGAAAGTTTTACAATTTTTTTTATTGTCGGCAAGCGGCGGACGGGTGAGTAATATCTGGGGATCTGCCTTTTGGAGGGGGATAACTATTGGAAACGATAGCTAATACCGCATAATGTCTTTTTATGACTAAAGTAGGGGATTTTATATTTATATAAAACCTTATGCCATTAGATGAACCCAGACGGGATTAGCTAGTAGGTAGAGTAAAAGCCTACCTAGGCAACGATCCCTAGCTGGTCTGAGAGGATGATCAGCCACACTGGAACTGAGACACGGTCCAGACTCCTACGGGAGGCAGCAGTGGGGAATATTGCACAATGGGCGAAAGCCTGATGCAGCTATGCCGCGTGTATGAAGAAGGCCTTAGGGTTGTAAAGTACTTTCAACAAGAAAGAAAAGATAAAATCTAATATATTTTATCATTGACGTTACTTGTAAAAGAAGCACCGGCTAACTCCGTGCCAGCAGCCGCGGTAATACGGAGGGTGCAAGCGTTAATCGGAATTACTGGGCGTAAAGAGCACGTAGGCTGTTAGTTAAGTCAGATGTGAAATCCCTAAGCTTAACTTAGGAACTGCATTTGAAACTAATTAACTTGAGTTTCGTAGAGGGGGGTAGAATTCCAGGTGTAGCGGTGAAATGCGTAGATATCTGGAGGAATACCAGTGGCGAAGGCGACCCCCTGGACGAATACTGACGCTCAGGTGCGAAAGCATGGGGAGCAAACAGGATTAGATACCCTGGTAGTCCATGCCGTAAACAATGTCGACTTGAAGGTTGTAAGCTTGACTTATAGCTTTCGTAGCTAACGCGTTAAGTCGACCGCCTGGGGAGTACGACCGCAAGGTTAAAACTCAAATGAATTGACGGGGGCCCGCACAAGCGGTGGAGCATGTGGTTTAATTCGATGCAACGCGAAAAACCTTACCTGGTCTTGACATCCATGGAATTTAATAGAGATATTTTAGTGCCTTCGGGAACCATGAGACAGGTGCTGCATGGCTGTCGTCAGCTCGTGTTGTGAAATGTTGGGTTAAGTCCCGCAACGAGCGCAACCCTTATCCTTTGTTGCCATCAGCTAGGCTGGGAACTCAAAGGAGACTGCCGGTGATAAACCGGAGGAAGGTGAGGACGACGTCAAGTCATCATGGCCCTTACGACCAGGGCTACACACGTGCTACAATGGTATATACAAAGGGAAGCATCCTCGCAAGAGTAAGCGAATCTCACAAAATATATCTTAGTTCGGATTGGAGTCTGCAACTCGACTCCATGAAGTCGGAATCGCTAGTAATCGTAGATCAGAATGCTACGGTGAATACGTTCCCGGGCCTTGTACACACCGCCCGTCACACCATGGAAGTGGGTTGTAAAAGAAGTAAGTTGCTTAACCTTTTTTTAGGAGGGCGCTT
>NZ_CP046188.1:0-2136 GCF_012568245.1 Enterobacteriaceae endosymbiont of Donacia thalassina | reverse complement strand
AAGCGCCCTCCTAAAAAAAGGTTAAGCAACTTACTTCTTTTACAACCCACTTCCATGGTGTGACGGGCGGTGTGTACAAGGCCCGGGAACGTATTCACCGTAGCATTCTGATCTACGATTACTAGCGATTCCGACTTCATGGAGTCGAGTTGCAGACTCCAATCCGAACTAAGATATATTTTGTGAGATTCGCTTACTCTTGCGAGGATGCTTCCCTTTGTATATACCATTGTAGCACGTGTGTAGCCCTGGTCGTAAGGGCCATGATGACTTGACGTCGTCCTCACCTTCCTCCGGTTTATCACCGGCAGTCTCCTTTGAGTTCCCAGCCTAGCTGATGGCAACAAAGGATAAGGGTTGCGCTCGTTGCGGGACTTAACCCAACATTTCACAACACGAGCTGACGACAGCCATGCAGCACCTGTCTCATGGTTCCCGAAGGCACTAAAATATCTCTATTAAATTCCATGGATGTCAAGACCAGGTAAGGTTTTTCGCGTTGCATCGAATTAAACCACATGCTCCACCGCTTGTGCGGGCCCCCGTCAATTCATTTGAGTTTTAACCTTGCGGTCGTACTCCCCAGGCGGTCGACTTAACGCGTTAGCTACGAAAGCTATAAGTCAAGCTTACAACCTTCAAGTCGACATTGTTTACGGCATGGACTACCAGGGTATCTAATCCTGTTTGCTCCCCATGCTTTCGCACCTGAGCGTCAGTATTCGTCCAGGGGGTCGCCTTCGCCACTGGTATTCCTCCAGATATCTACGCATTTCACCGCTACACCTGGAATTCTACCCCCCTCTACGAAACTCAAGTTAATTAGTTTCAAATGCAGTTCCTAAGTTAAGCTTAGGGATTTCACATCTGACTTAACTAACAGCCTACGTGCTCTTTACGCCCAGTAATTCCGATTAACGCTTGCACCCTCCGTATTACCGCGGCTGCTGGCACGGAGTTAGCCGGTGCTTCTTTTACAAGTAACGTCAATGATAAAATATATTAGATTTTATCTTTTCTTTCTTGTTGAAAGTACTTTACAACCCTAAGGCCTTCTTCATACACGCGGCATAGCTGCATCAGGCTTTCGCCCATTGTGCAATATTCCCCACTGCTGCCTCCCGTAGGAGTCTGGACCGTGTCTCAGTTCCAGTGTGGCTGATCATCCTCTCAGACCAGCTAGGGATCGTTGCCTAGGTAGGCTTTTACTCTACCTACTAGCTAATCCCGTCTGGGTTCATCTAATGGCATAAGGTTTTATATAAATATAAAATCCCCTACTTTAGTCATAAAAAGACATTATGCGGTATTAGCTATCGTTTCCAATAGTTATCCCCCTCCAAAAGGCAGATCCCCAGATATTACTCACCCGTCCGCCGCTTGCCGACAATAAAAAAAATTGTAAAACTTTCTTTATTTCGCTGCCGCTCGACTTGCATGTGTTAGGCTTGCCGCTAGCGTTCAATCTGAGCCATGATCAAACTCTTCGATTTTTAAAAATATAATTTAAAATAAACAGCTTCTAAAAAATTGAATGCCCACATATATTTTTCTAATAAATTATTAAAGAACAAAATAATATCTTTTATAAAAAATATTATTTACTAACAAATAATATACTTGTTACTTTTGACAAAGTCAAATTTAATTTATATATCAAATATATTCTATTTTTAAGATTTTATATTTTATAATACCTTTTGGAGTTTGTACTTTAATAATATTATTTTTTTTTTTCCCTATTAATGCTCTAGCTAAAGGAGCATTAATTGAAATTAAATTATTTTTTAAATCTGATTCATCATTACCAACAATTTTATAAGTAATTTTTTTATTAGTTAAAATATTTTGTATATACACAGTAGAACCAAAAATAATTTTATCATTATGAATAATTTTTGTAACATCTATTATATTAGCATTTGATAGTTTAATTTCTATTTCTTTAATTCGTCCTTCACAAAAACTTTGTGCTTCACGAGCTGCTTGATATTCAGCATTTTCTTTTAAATCACCATGTTTTCTAGCTTCGATAATAGAATTAATAATTTTTGGTCTTTCTATATTTTTTAATTTAATTAATTCTTTTCTTAGTTTTTTTATACCTTTTAAGGTCATAGGAATTTGAATTATCAT